>DATNQP010000144.1:0-4619 GCA_036703965.1 Leptolyngbyaceae cyanobacterium | reverse complement strand
GGTTGCAGAGTATGTGGAAGAGCATTGTAGGGGGGTTGAACCACATACGTTGTACGAGCCGCCGGACGCTGTTGTCGCGATAGCACAGATAATGCCCCAACAACGACGATACCACCACTAATTGTGATAGCCACGCCTCCCAGCCCCCAGACTATGCCTGACAGCACTGTATTTTCTTGCTGTTGAACTGGAGGAGTTGCTGGCACGGGTTTGCTCCATGTAGCTCTAGCACTGGCATCAGCCTGCGTAGTTAGCTTATCAATAACAAACTGCTGATTTTGTACTTGAGCTTTGAGTTGCTCCGTTTCCAGGCGCTGCTGATCGAGCATCGCCTTCAGTCGCTCAGTATCCAACCGCTGCTGTTCATTATTGTATAAAGCTGGATTCGGTGACGCAGGCGTCGGCATTCCTGGCGTTGCCCCATAAGGAGAATAAGGATTAGTTGGATTAGTTGGATTTGTCGGATTAGTCGGTGAGATTGGTAGTGCTTGGGGGGGTATGTTAGTTGCGCCAATATTGGTTCCTCCCTTAAGCATAAAGAGAACCGCCACTCCAGCGAAGGCAGCCCCAGTCAGGAATGCCATACCATCACTCATTACTCTTGCCTCTCAACTGCGACTGAATCAAAACTCGTTTTAACTGATGCACTCTAATGCTCATCACTCTGAGTTTACTCAACTTGGGGAAATACGCCATCTACTCTCTTGGGGGAGGTAGTCGTTTTTCCCCACTCGATATCTGCTTCTAAATTCAAAACTACATTTCTTAAATTGTCTACCTCAGCAAGTCCTAAAAATTTCTTAGTTCTGAGCAAGGGACACTGGCTTTACAGTGGCATCAGGGTCATTGAATGGAAGCCTTGGTTTCTACTGGCAACGCCCTTGAAAATGATACACCTCTGTAAGAAGCAGCTGTTGAAACATTAGAATTTCTTGAGCATAAAACTTGACTTCTACCAGAACTAGACCTTAGCAGGGGACGAAAACATCAGGGTTGTAGTTTCCTCACTATACCGATTGGTTGTCTCAACTCCGGAAGACTGACCGAAGCGGGAAAGCTGAAGGGTTGACAATGCAGAATGTTATGCGCTTTTGTAGGCTATATCCCCAGACCTGAGTCAGATAATCGCAGACCAAGACTTATGACTGCTCTTGAATGTTGGTGGCACCCACCGCCGACAGACCTGACCTTATCAAGCGATGAAGTTCATGTCTGGCGTGCTGACCTTGACCTACCGGCATGGCAGATAGAGAGGCTGGCACAAACCCTCTCTGAAGATGAGCAGCACAGAGCTAACCGGTTTTACTTTGAGCGGGACAAGACGCATTTTATCGCCGGTCGGGCAAATTTGCGGACAATCCTAAGTCGCTACTTGGACTTAGAGCCAGCCCAGCTACAGTTTTCTTATGGCTCCCGTGGTAAACCATCACTGGATTCTACCAGCACTAGTAGGGCACTCTGTTTTAACTTGTCTCACTCAAACGGCCTAGCGCTGTATGCTGTCACGAGCGATCGCTCTATTGGTATCGACCTCGAATACATCCGTCCTCTGCCCAACGCCCTTGAACTGGCAAAGCGCTTCTTTTCTCCCCGCGAATATGCCTTGATGAGTTCCCTGCCTCCTGACCAGCTCCAAGAAGCATTTTTCAACGGTTGGACTCGCAAAGAAGCTTATCTCAAAGCCACTGGCCTTGGATTGGCTGGACTGGAACAGGTGGAAGTCTCCTTAATATCCTCTGAACCAGTAGCGCTGTTGAGTATCCAAGGAGACCCGAAGGCTGCCGAGTGCTGGTCTATGCATCAACTGAAACTAGCACCAGGCTTTGTGGCTGCTCTGGCTGTAGAAGGACACGGCTGGCATCTAGACTGTTTGGCGGTAGTCTAATGCCATCGACGTAAGGGGCTTTAGCTCATATCCGCCATCGGCTTTGGCAATTCAAATTGACCATTAACACCAGGCTCAAAATCCAAAACCTCGACTACCGCCTCAGTATTTAAAGAGCCATAGATGTGAGGGAAACGCTCTGTACACTCAACCTCCTCATATCGAATTTCTGCCTGTACTTTTTCGGAGTCAATGCCAAGAAGTACCAACCCTGGTTGACCAAGAAATAACGTATTGGCAACTTTGATGACTTGCTGCGGTGTCGAGCAATGGATAAAGCCCTCTGATTCCAAGCTATCGCTACGATAGATTTGAGTGAGTTGAGCTTGCTCCCATTGTTGGCGCGTTGTGATGTGCCAGATTCTACTCATGATGCTTTGTGCTTAATAGTAGGAGCGATCGCAAATGATGAAATTCTTAAGTGATTGGGGTTTCACTCGTGAAGGATGGCGTAGCGGTGAGCGTGGGGAATATCTGGTATTGCTTCAGGGTGTCCTGCTCATCGGCTTCGTGCTGTTGCCAGTTTACCGCCCTAAGGGCTGGGATATTGACTCACCAGTGTTGTTGTCTCTGCGGTGGGGCATCCCCGCTGTCCTGGGAATAGGGGCATCCCTACTAATCGGAAAAGGACTGCTCGACTTGGGGCGCAACCTGACCCCTCTGCCTTACCCTAAAGATGATGGACAGCTGGTGCAATCGGGCGTTTACAGCATCGTGCGCCATCCCCTATACAGCGGCTTGATTTTTGCTGCCTTTAGCTGGGCAGTCTTTCAATTTAGCCTGTCTCACTTACTTACAGTGGCTATCCTGTTCGCCTTTTTCGACGCCAAAGCCCGTAGAGAAGAAGCCTGGTTGACCGAGAAGTACCCGGAATACTCAGACTACCAGCAACGTGTCAAAAAGCTACTTCCAGGCTTGTATTAAGTTTTCTACATTCAACTTGCCTATTCACTACTTGGGCATGAGAGGAGTAGGAAGTGGCGAGCAGGGATTTTCAAGAATTAATAAAACTCCCGCTGTGTATTGGTTACACAGCTTTCGACCATCCCTAGTCCCCAATCCCTAGTCCCACAAGTCGAACAACCAGTTGGAAAATCGACACATTAAATGTAACTAATCTTGACATTCGGGATACAATTACCAAGTGGTGTGAGTAAGCAGAAATAACTATTTAGCGAGTGATGTCAACTCTTTCATCTAGTCTGATCTATTCACCAAGCCCTACTGGTGATTCCCAATCAGTGAGAAAATCAAGAGCTGTTGTAACTGGCGATTCCCGCCTGATGGAATTGATGAAGTCTCTCTACCAGACTGACCAGCAAGTCAAGTACTTGCATTTGCAGGCGGAAGTCGAATCACTCTTGCAGCAGCTGCAAATACTCAAACAGCAACGGCTAACCTCGCTGAAGCCTGATACCTGTAATCAGGGGCAATAGAAGACCTTGTCGTTAGCAGTACTGTTTGTCACGCTGGAAATCGCTCCAGACGTGATAACCCTTTTGAACACTGACTTAAATATCAGGCAGATAAAAAGCACTGCCTGCCAGTGATTTATATCCTGGCAGGCTTTTTGTGTAGGGAAACATGGGTGATTCACCCAACTGATAATGGAGAAACTAATCTTTTCATGACTATATCGGTAATTAAAGAACCAACGCCAAACCCAGCGTCGAGCATCTCTGCTGACAGCCTGCGATTGAAAGACATTGTGCGAACCTTTCCCCGTGAGGTTTTTGCGAAAAACCGTCGCAAAGCCTGGACAATGGTGCTAGTGAATGTCTTAATGGTCGGCTTGGGCTACTGGGGTCTAGTAATCGCGCCCTGGTTTCTTTTACCCCCCTTGTGGATTTTTACCGGCACAGCGTTGACCGGTTTTTTTGTAATTGGGCATGATTGTGGTCACCGCTCTTTTGCGAATCGGCGCTGGGTTAATGACCTGGTAGGACATTTGGCATTTGCGCCACTTCTTTATCCCTTCCATAGTTGGCGAATTTTGCACAATTACCATCATGCCCACACAAATAAGCTCAATGTAGACAACGCTTGGCAACCCTGGACACCAGAGCTTTATGCCAGCAAACCACGCTGGCTGCAGTTGTTTTACGAGCTAATCATGAGTCGAGTTTGGTGGATTGGTTCAATCACCCACTGGGCAGCACTGCACTTTAACTGGACTGAGTTTCAGGGCAAACAGCGTTCTCAGGTGAAGTTGTCTGTTTTAGTTGTCCTGGGTTTTGCCGCGATCGCATTTCCCCTACTCGTTGCCACTACCGGCATTTGGGGATTCGTCAAATTCTGGCTACTACCCTGGTTGGTTTACCACTTCTGGATGAGTACCTTCACCATTGTTCACCACACAGCTCCTGATATTCCCTTCATCCCTGCTGATCAATGGAATGAGGCTCAAGCCCAGCTATTTGGCACTGTCCACTGCGATTATCCCCGTTGGGTGGAATTCCTCTGCCACGACATCAACGTCCACATCCCCCATCACCTTTCCACAGCTATTCCTTCGTATAATTTGCGCGACGCGCATCGCACTCTTAAGGAAAAGTGGGGTGATGAGCTTTATGAGTGTCGTTTCTCTTGGTCTTTGATGAAGCAAATTACAGACCAGTGTCACCTCTATAGTCCAGATGAGTGCTATCAGTCTTTTAAGGACTATCACGCTGAGCTGTAGGTTAAAACACTCCAAAATTCAGTCTAACGGATTACTAATAAGCACCCTTCAGTT
>DATNQP010000143.1:0-5604 GCA_036703965.1 Leptolyngbyaceae cyanobacterium | reverse complement strand
CCGGCAGAAAATTCTTTCAACCCTTACCTATGGGGACAAGCCCAATTTGATAGAAATTACAAAATTGGCGTCTCGAATTATTTCCGAGGATGTGGAAAACCTCTTAAACACCCTGGATCGCTCTGTATTTAAGTATGCCGTTATGACCGGAATTCAAATTCACGGTCCCCTAGGCACCCACTGGATCTATCCGCAAGATTTTTATGTCGTCGGATCTGACCTTCCTGAGGGGAAGGAACAGATTGAAGCGTTTCAGTAGGCACTGAGTTAAATAAAAAGGTAATGGCGATCGCCAAAACGGAAGGGGACTGTCGCACCCCGAAGCCATGCCTAACACTCCGCTGTGTCCGATGGCTGGTTCAAGACTGCAAAGCATCGTTTTGGATTGCATCGTTTTGGTCAAGGTACTCTGTGGGCAGTGTATCGCTGGTTAGTCCTGTCGTTGCTTGCTTATCTGCTAGCACACTGGGCTTATTTGTCTGTAGGAGGTAACACTTCACCTGACTGGAGTGAGTCGGCTTAATGGGCTCTTGAGACTTTATTGCCACAGGTGGTGCTACTACTGCTGTTATTTGAGATTCAACGTCTTCAGCCTTTAGCGCGATCTGCGCTTCGCAGCGTTCGACTGAACTTCGACAGGGCTTCGACGTTGAGCGCTCAGCGTTCGACTGAGCGCTCACGCCGAAGTCCGAAACGCTCAGTTGCCGCGCGGACAGTGAGCTTGTCGAACTGCACGCCGAAGTCAGCGCTTCGCTATCGCCTGGTTTCAATATCCAGGTCACTAGGTGCAAGATGTGAGTAAACAAAGGAGATAAAATATAGAATTGAAGTAACTTATAGCAGGAAACTTAAATGGATAATTTAAAAGTGGTTTTTATAACAAGTTGGTTAGACAATCCTTACAAAGAACTATTGATTAAGCATTTAAGTTATAAAGGGGTAAAAGTAGAAGTGAGACTCTGGAGTATTATTTTTCTACCACAAGTTGTTAGGCTAGGAAAGCCTGATATATTACATCTCCACACTTTAACTCTTTTTCTTCCAGGAAGAAACAAAATCAATCGATTAATTAAGCTTCTTATCTTTATTAGTCAAATATTTATTCTGAAATTGATTGGGATTCAAACTGTCTGGACTGTGCATGAATGGCATGACAAAGTTGAAAACGGTAAGCATAATGTTTCTCCCTGGCGGGCTAGAATTATTGGTAAGTTCCTTAGGGCTATCATCACCCATTGTGATACTACTAAGCAGGAGATTACTCAAGCATTTAACTTGGAAAATGAGGATAAAGTATTCATGGTACCCCATGGCAACTATATAGGCTACTATAAAAACGAAATAAGTCGATTAGAAGCTCGAAAAGTTTTAGGTATTCCTGAAGAAATTTTCATTTTCCTTCTTTTAGGAAATATATACCGATACAAGGGAGCTTTAGAAACAATTGATGCTTTCCAACATTTACAGCAGAAGGGGATATCATTAGTGATTGCTGGTAGGACTGATGAAGAGCAATTACAAGAAATGATTATAGATAAAATTAGGGATTATCCAAATATTTTATTTACACCTAGGCGATTGCCAGAGGACGAAATTCAGATTTACATGAACGCTTGTGATTGTGTTGTACTTCCCTATAAGGTGTTTACAACTTCAGGCGTAGCTCTTCTTGCAATGTCATTTGGACGCGCTTGCATTGCGCCAAATGTAGGATTCTTTAGTGATGTACTAGATGAGTCTCGTGCTATCCTTTATGATTCAACTTATGAAGAAGGTTTGTTAGATGCAATGAAGTGTGCAATAGAAAAAAAGAAGGATATCTTGGAAATGGGTAAATACAATCTAAAACTAGCTGAGCAATGGAACTGGAACTATGTTGCTGATGAGACTTTCAATATTTACCAATGGTGTCTAGGTCGTTAACATTGCTTCCGGCGATTTATCCTAAGAAACTTATTCAAGCGATTAAACACCAGAGGTTTTGAGGAGACATTTCAACTTTCTATAAAGCCAGTAAGCGAGGATTTGCGGTTCTTTCGTACTTAGTGTGCTGATTTATCTGAAAATAATGGCACTAGTTATTGCAGCACAAGGATTTACGACCTTGTCTTAGTTAATTTGAGCTGTTTTATCATTCAATTCAGATATAGCTTGTTTTTTAACTACTTAAACTAATAGCTTGGCACACTAAGTACGGAAGAGCCGGTTTTGCTGATTTATAAGATTGGCTTATTAATTTAAGGAATGGAGAGCCGAAACAGTTATATTGATTGGATAGAAAGAATAATGAGAAGTTGATAAAAATGACGAGAATGGGGTGGTTCTATGCTAACCTGTAAACTTTTGTATCAGAACTCAACATTCTTGGAGAAGCTGTTATTGAAAGTTAAATGTACGACAGCTTAACAACCAATAACAAACAACTTTTTATGAATCGCTTTTTACGCTTCCCGTCTCTAGTTACTTTAGCTTTCGGAATTGCTGCCTCTACTGCTGTGGTGTTCGCCTTGGTTTGCCTGCTATCAGTTGCACCAGCTTTAGCCCAGGAGAATCCCACCGCTCCTATTATCCTTGATGGACACAAGCTTTTTGAAGTCAGCCAGTCTGGGCGATACAACGCTGAGGAACGAGCGGATGATGCCAATGGTGTCCTCAAACAGAAGATTCAGATGGCTGATCCGCCAGTGCCAGTAAAGATTGAGGAGGCTCAAAATTTACCGATTATTAAGGTGGATGGCGCTCACTTGCTGACCGTTACCCAGGAAGACGCCCCTCCAGGAAGAACGGCGAAGGAGCAAGCTGAGATTTGGGCGGGACGCTTGGAACAGGCGATTCAGGAGGCACAAGAACAGCGAAGCCCCGCTTATATTCGGAATGCTATATTTCTCTCACTGGGGTGCGCGCTCCTTGCGATCGCTTGTAGCTGGAGTAGTGGTTGGCTTTGGCGTCGTTGGCTACAGCCATTGCTTCCTAGAGAGGTGAAAGACTCCCAAGACAACCGCCAACACCTCACTATCGAGGTGGGAGTAAAGATTATTCTCGCTGGCATCCGGGTCGCTTTGTGGCTGTTTACAGTTCTTTACATCACAAATTTGTTTCCCCAGACGCGGGAACTGAGCCTCAAGATTACCGATGCTGTCGTTGGCAGTTTGGTTTCCGAACTGATTTCTCTAGGCGACTCTTCCTACTCAGTCTTAGATTTATTCATTCTCATTGGGCTGTTCACAGGTCTCATTATTCTGTCAAGAACAGCAAAAAGGCTTCTGCGATCGCGTGTCCTACGATTCACCGGCTTAAGTCGTGGTTCCCAGGAAACCGTTGCCCAGATTGCCAGCTACGGCATCATTTTCCTCGGCACAATTGTTGTGCTGCAACTGTGGGGACTTGACCTAAGTTCCTTAACAATCGTTGCCAGCGTTGTCGGTGTTGGTATCGGCTTGGGCTTGCAGGGAGTTGCTAAGGAGTTTATCAGCGGTTTAGTGCTGATTTTTGAGCGTCCGATTAAAGTTGGCGACTTTGTGAATATCGGCGAACTGATGGGGACAGTCGAGCGTATCAGCGTCCGCAGTACGGAAATCCGTACTCTGGATGAAGTCTCCATCATTGTGCCCAATTCCCGCTTTCTTGAATCAGAAGTCGTCAACTGGACTCACCATACTCCAGTATCACGGTTAAAACTGCCAGTAGGTGTCGCCTATGGCTCAGATTTGACGGCTGTGCGGGGCGCTCTGATTGATGCAGCGAAAGAACATCCCGACGTTCTCGCTGAACCTGTCCCTAAAGTGTTGTTTAAAGGATTAGGCGAGAGTTCCTTGAATTTTGATTTGATGGTTTGGATTGCCGAACCCCCCAAGCAGTTCCGCATTAAGAGTGACCTCTACTTCCGAATTGAGGCAATTCTGCGTCATCGCAACATTGAAATTCCCTTTCCTCAGCAAGACCTCCACGTCCGTTCTGGTAGCTTGCCCCTGGAAGTTTCACCCCAGCTAACAGAATCCCTCGCCCAACTATCCAATAGTCTTGCTAAGTGGCTAGAAAGACAGCCAACTCTCACAAGTCAGGAGGGTTACAACAGTAACGGTACATCCAACAAAGAGCAGTAGAACCTGAAAAAAGATGGGAGCTATTCACATGATGCGCCGTGTCGTGATGTTAGCGTCCTCAGAATGCGATCGCACTTTTGATTACTTGACTCTAAGCTGGGGTTGGTCGATATTCACTCTCCTGCTCAGATTACTGCTCACTGCTACTAGTGCAGCGCGGCGAAAGTTTTCCACCAGTTTTGAAAGCCTTTCTTGCCTCTTGCCCTTTCTTAAGTGGTGGGTTATTTCTGCCCAGTAGCACTAGTGGCAGTCTTGCATCAGGATGTGTGACATGCATCAACAACACTTGTCTACCTCATCACCTACTGGGGTACACGGCGTCACTAATTTTAAGAGACTTAGAGCATTTCAGCATCGGCATAATCTCACAAATTTTTAGGATTTTTTTCACCACTAAGCCGAGAAAAAAGCCGCATTATCTATCTTGACAACTACATGCACATCACCTAGGAAAACTCCTGCGATGAAGGCTACCGTAATCCTGACCCAACCCCAGGTTTTCCCTACATTGAGCGAACAAAATAAAGATTCTATAATTGCTCAACCAGGCTTCCCAACTTATGAGCAAACAATTGCTAATCTAAGGCATTACAATCCTGAACTCGCCGCCGAATACACTCAGGCAGATTACGCCAGAGCTGTCGCGATTAGATTTCAAAACTTGATGCAAGAAGGCACTCCACACAAGGCTTACGCATTGTTGTCGCTGGTTCCGCAGGGAGAAACAGAAGATTTCACAGCCGCGCTGCTGCCTCAGTTTTCCCTAGTGGAGATCAAGTCCCTTTAAAGATTAGGACTTACGCATTGGCTCTACATCTTGGGTGAAAGCTGGGCAACCACGGGGGATTGCCCCTACAGGTGGCGTTCGTGCGTAAGTCCTGAGATTATGGTGTTAACCTGAAAAAACTATGAACGGCTCGGCTGACCTCGCCCTATTCATGGTGGTGGTTGCGTTCCCATTAGTAATGACTGCACTGCTGGTTACTGGTCACCTGGAACTTTGGTTCTACTTGTCCATCCACGGAGCAATTCTGTGGGGACTAGAAATACTCAAAAAATTAGGAAGCAAGAAGTCGAACCGTTAGCTGGCGGTTCACTGGTTACACCCCTACCTTAAGTAGACATCGATGGCTTTTGACGCGAGAGTTCAGTCCTTAGGCTTTCAGAGGATTGCAACAACAGACCGTATTCAATACCCTCTACCACCGCCTGATAGGATGCCTCCAGGATATTGCTGGATACACCTACTGTTGTCCAGCGTTGTTGACCATTGCTGGATTCAATCAGCACACGAGTCTTGGCAGACGTACCAGCACCGCTATCCAAAATTCGCACTTTGTAGTCTGTCAATTGAAACTGGGCAATTTCGGGATAGAAGTTCTGAAGAGCTTTACGCAGGGCGGCATCTAGTGCGGAAACAGGTCCATTCCCTTCTGCTGCTTCCAGGATATCTTCGCCATTGACGGCAACTTTAATCGTGGCAAGAGCATTGCTGTAGTTA
>DATNQP010000142.1:0-20383 GCA_036703965.1 Leptolyngbyaceae cyanobacterium | reverse complement strand
TACCTTCGGTATCAAATCGTAGAAAACGAAGATACATCAATTGTACTGGAGATGATCAACACTCAAGCAGTGTCTCTGTTCCTCAGTTTCAATTCAGATAGTTGAAAACGCCATACTTCTAGAGACCTATTTTCCGACGTGAAGAGGATAGATTACAACGTAACGACCAGCCAGTAGTGTTAGAAAGTGAAGGTTAGTCTGCCTTAACGTTCAACCCTCTTGTCGGCTTCTAACACTTCCCAAACCCATTAGCACAGGTTATGGAAATAGAAAAAACCCTGGCTGCTTGGCTTATTGCACCAAGGGCTTCCGTATACTCTATGGCAATTAGCCCAGATGGTCAGACTTTAGTTACTGGGGGAGCAGATAGGACAGCTCTAGTATGGCAATTTCGCACTGCCCAACCACAGTACCTTCTTAGGGGACATTCTGATTGGGTTCATTGTGTGGCTATTAGTCCGGATGGACGAATGATAGCTAGTGGCAGTTTGGATAGGACAATTAAGGTTTGGAATTTAAGCACTGGACAAGAAATCTACACGCTCATAGGTCATTCTGACGCTGTATACGCTGTAACCATTAGTCCCGATGGGCAGACACTATTTAGTGGCAGTAAAGATACAACCATCAAAGTATGGAACTTGAACACAGGGCAGGAGATTCGGACTCTAGCTGCTCAATCAGACTGGGTTTATTCGGTGGCAATTAGTCCGGATGGGAAGACTTTGGTAAGTGGGTGTGCGGACGGCACGATTCAGGTGTTAAATCAAGGCATACTGACTGGACATGGAAGTAGTGTTACTGCTGTTGCCATTAGTCCAGATGGAGGCACGATAGTCAGTGGCAGTATCGACGAAACAATTAAGGTGTGGGACTTGGGTACAGGTCAAGAACTTCGCACAATTACCGGTCATCCAGGAGGTGTGATATCTCTTGCCATCAGTCTAGATGGGCGAACAGTCGTCAGCGGCGGTAATGACAAAATGGTCAAGGTGTGGGACTTACAAACTGGGAAAAAAATTCACACCTTTACGGGTCATCTCGAACCAGTTTTATCAGTAGCGATTGATCCAAAAGGGCAGCTGATAGCCAGTGGTAGCCGCAACGATATTATCAAGGTTTGGGCAATGCGGTAGGCAAGACTATCAGGATTTGGCGATCGCATTAAAACTTTAAAGTAACCTTGCAAGCCTGGAGATTTCATAATTACCGAGGCTAAACTATCAAAGGGTGTTTATAAACAAAACATTAAATTGCCGAAAAAGAATTATGATTATTTGACTTCAATAAGTCAGAATAGTTGCTGCAATCCTTAGGTGGCAATGGTTAAAGCCGCCTCAACAAGTCCTTTATAAACACCCTCTCAACTCACTAAAACTACCACTGCATAAACGTCATGCTAGGAAATACTCTCAATGACCCAGGCATAAACGTCATGCTAGGAAATACTCTCAGGGGTTGCTATCAAATTGTTAAACACTTGGGAGGTGGGGGGTTTGGTCAGACTTACCTTGCCGAAAATAGGCAGCTACCGGACAACCCGCTGTGTGTCGTCAAGCAACTCAAACCTAAGTCTAACAATCCAGAGACCTTGCAGACAGCGAGACTGTTGTTCGAGAGAGAAGCAGAAGTTTTGTATAAACTGGGTCATCACAATCAGATTCCCCGACTTATGGCGGATTTTGAGGAGGATGAACAGTTTTATCTCGTTCAGGAATTCATTGAAGGGAGTGAACTCAAGCAAGAACTACCAGTCGGTAAGCCATTAAATGAAACCCAGGTCATTACTCTGTGCTGGGATATTTTAAAAATATTAGAGTTTGTCCATGAACAAGGTGTCATTCACCGGGATATCAAGCCCTCAAATTTAATCAGGCGCGAACAAGATGGCAAAATCGTCCTAATTGACTTTGGGGCAGTCAAACAAGTCAGTACTCAGATAGTTCATCCTGAGGCACAGACAACGTTAACGGTTGCTATTGGTTCACCCGGTTATATGCCGAATGAACAACTCTGCGGCAAACCTCGATTCTGTAGTGATATCTATGCGGTGGGAATGCTGGGTATTCAAGCCCTCACAGGGATACCTGCTTGCCATCTGCCAGAAGACCCCAGAACCAGTGAAATTATTTGGCGCGAGTACTTGCCGGTAGAAGCACAGCATGCTGTACCCTTACTGGATGTTTTAGACAAAATGGTGCGCTATGACTACCGTCAACGCTACCCGACGGCGACAGAGGCAATGCAAGCGCTTGCCTCACTGACCAATCTCCCGCTGGCAAGACAGGCGGATACTGGTGCCACTGATACACTAACGCTGCAACCCGCCCCGACTCAAACAACTGTTACCGCTACACTGCCGCCTCAAACCTTGCCATCTGGGCAGCAGACAACTCTGGATTTTCCGACTAAGCCATCAATTTCCCAGGTAGATTCACGAGATGATAACGCTAGTGTTGCTACTTCTGGAAATAAATCTCGTCGGCTGATGGGAATTGGAACGGGTATTGCCACAGCTGTAGCTCTAACAGTTGGAATTTACTACTTTTCCATACCAAATAGTTCCTTGGCAGGGGGAGAAAAAATTGCTTTAGTCAACACCCTGACTGGTCATTCAAAGCAGGTTTACTCGGTCGCTATCAGTCCCAATGGGCAGATCCTCGCTAGTGGGAGTCTTGACAACAGCATCAAGTTGTGGAGTCTGTCCAACGGAAAACCACTACGCACTCTGAGTGGACATTCAAGTAAGGTTAGGTCTCTTGCTATTAGTCCTGATGGACAGAAGATAGCCAGTGGGAGTTGGGACGGAACCATCAAACTCTGGAATCTCGACACAGGACAACTGCTGAAAACCCTATCTGGGCATTCAGATGGTGTTTTGTCCGTCGCCATCAGTCCGGATGGGCAGACCCTTGCCAGTAGTAGTGCGGACAAGACAATTAAACTGTGGAATCTACGAACCGGACAGCTGCTGCGTACTCTCTCTGGGCATTCAGGCTGGGTTTATTCGGTCGCCATCAGCCCCGATGGACAGACCCTCGCTAATGGCAGTGACGACAGAACCATTAAGCTGTGGCATTTGCCCACAGGCACTCTAATTACTACCCTTTCTGACCCTTCAGGCAATGTTGTTCGTTCCGTCGCCTTCAGCCCAGATGGCAAAACCCTTGTCAGTGGCAGTTTCAACAAGATTAATCTGTGGAAGCTGGGGAATCTTCTGACCGGCTGTAAGGTAGCACAGCCGTGCCTCCCTACGCAAACTCTTCCTGGTAATTTAGGCATTGTTGAGGTCGTCGCCATCAGTCCTGATGGTCAAACCCTCGCTAGTGGGAGTAAGGACAAGACAATCAATCTGTGGAATCTACAAACAGGAAAACTGAGAACCAGCCTATCTAATCCTTCAGAGAAGGTTGATTCCCTCAGCTTCAGTCCCGATGGTAAAACCCTCGTCAGTGGTGGTAGCGAGGAGGGAACAATTGAGATTTGGCGATCGCCTTAGGTGTGTGTATTGGTGCGATCGCGCCTAGTCCGGCTTTCCTCTCACTGAATAGATCGGTAAAGCTACACTAGCAATCAAAGCCCTGTTGCCTCTGACCCGATGAGCCTCTGCATCAACCCCCACTGCCAAAACCCAGACAATCCTGACAAGGTGATGTATTGTCAAAGCTGTGGCTCTTACTTGCTATTGGAAGGGCGTTATCGGGTGATGCGTCTGCTGGGGGAAGGTGGTTTTGCTAAGACTTATGAAGTGAGCGATCGCACCGGCATCCCCAAAGTTCTCAAAGTCCTCACCAAAAATCAATCCAAAGCTCTAGAGCAATTCCAGCGAGAAGCGAAAGTCTTAATTCGGCTGAATCATCCAGGAATTCCACAAGGAGAGGAATCCTTTACCTTTTTCCCTCAGAACAGTCAAGAGCTAGTTCATTGTCTCGTGATGGAGAAAATTGAGGGAGAAAATTTGCTGGAGTGGTCAGAAAAACGGGGGAATCGCCCAATTAGTGAAAGGCAGGCTATTGATTGGCTGACTCAACTGGCAAACATATTGCACGAAGTCCATCAACAGCAGCTTATTCACCGAGATATTAAGCCGTCAAACATCATGCTAAAGCCAGATGGACAGTTGGTTTTGATCGACTTCGGCATAGCACGAGAAATCACTGAAACCTACGAGCAAAAACTTGTGGCGGGGCAAGTCACAGCAACTCATACCTACGGTTATGCTCCATTGGAGCAAGTTATTGGTCGTGCCGTTCCACAGTCAGATTTTTTTACCTTGGGTCGTACTTTTGTCTATTTGCTTACAGGAAAGCATCCTGATGAAATTGGCAATAACTATCGTGATCCAAACACTGATGATGATTGGAACTGGCGTGAGGCAGATCCTAAAGTCTCGGACTTGCTAGCAGATTTTATTGATAAACTCATGGCGCGTCCAATTCAGAAACGTCCACCTGATACTCAGGCAATCTTGGAACAGCTAGTAGAGATTGAGCAAACTTTGTATCCACAAAGATTATCTTCATCAACTTCGTCTAATACTCCACTTATTATAATCAACGGGCAAAATATTTCTCTAGAGTACTGTCTTGGTGGTAGTTGGTACTCTTCTGGACACTCTAAAGCTGTCAGTTGTGTAGCAATTAGTCCGGATAGCCAGACTTTAGTTAGTGGCAGTAATGATGGAACAACCAAAGTTTGGAATCTTAGTACGGGTGAAGAGATTTTTACCTTAGCCTTAGATTCATCATATTATGCTATCAAATCTGTTCTGATTGGACTAGATGGAAAATTTATAGTAATTGGTAATGAACAAATAATTAAATTAATTGAACTACTTACGGTTAAGGAAATTTATACAATTAATACGCCTGTCAGGTGTCTAGCAATTAGTCCCGATGGTCAGCTTTTAGTTGGTGGCAGCAATACGGCAGTCAAGGTATGGAAAATCACGACTGGAACGCATATTCGCACCATAGAAAAACATTCAGGTTACGTTACCTCTGTGGCAAGTAGTCCGGATATGCGAACTCTAGTTAGCGGTGGCACAGACAATACAATTAAAGTCTATTCAACGTCAATGTCTACTCTTACAGGACATGGAAAGGCTGTGAATTCTCTAGTAATTAGCTCAGATGGTCAAACTTTAGTTAGTGGATCTGACGACCAAACAATTATGGTATGGGATTTGAACACAGGAAATAAAATTTGTACTTTTAGCGGGCATAAAAAAGCTGTTAAATCTCTAGCAATTAGTCCAGATGGTCAAACTTTAGCTAGTGGGAGTAGCGATGAAACAATTAAGCTCTGGAATCTAAACACTGAGGAGGAAATTTGCACTCTAGATGGACATTTAGATGGCGTGAATGCAGTTGCATTTAGCAGGGATGGGCGGATTCTCGCTAGTGGAGGTGGAGACTGTACGATCAAGGTGTGGCGAATCCAGTCTTGATTGCTAAGCTACAACGCTACTCGATGAAAGCGAAGCAAGCTAAATCTTTATTTGAAAAGGGGATGCTAGGCGATCGCATTTCCATTACACTACCTTGGTTGCCAATCTTGCCACCTGTATCAACCTAGAGACAACTGGCTGGTGAACTGTGCCAGCGTTTCCACCGCCAGTGCGACCTCTACCAAATCTTCTAGCTGATTAAGGTCAAGTGCCTGCAAACCTTGTTCCACTTCAGGAGGAACCTCTCCAAAGCGACTGGTGAGTATCCGCAACAGCTGCCGCAATGCACCTTGTTGGAGTCCTTGCTGTTGAGCGATTTCTAATTGTTGTTGAGCCGCTTGTGCTTGCTGCTGAGCGATTTCTAATTGCTGTTGAGCTGATTGGGCTTGCTGTTGAGCCGCTTCTTCTGGTAACAGAACGAGATTGCCAGCCTCATCATAAAACCGCAACCATACAGCTGGCTCTCGGTCTATTGTCCCCTCCCAAGTTCCCAACCAAAAGCCTAACGTCTGACACCAAAGCCAACCTTGCTCATTCGGCACTAATGGCTGATAACCCAAAGAACTATCCAAGTGCCACCCCTGCAAAGAATTCGCGTCAAAGGGATTAAAGACAAAATAATCTGGTGTTCTGAAAATGCGATCGTAAATCTCTTTCTTAGCACCCGTGTCTATAGCCGCTGTGCTAGACGACATCAGTTCTACAATTACATCCGGGTAACGACCCCCCTCTTCCCACACTACCCAGCCTTGCCGTTCGGTAGTGCCGTCAACGTCCAATACCGCAAAGAAATCTGGTCCTCTGAAATCTCGGTTGCGAGCTTGAGCGCTGCTGTAGTAAATGAACATATTGCCACCCGTAAAGAAGTCGTTGCGGTCAGACCAAGCTTGCTGTAATGACCGAATCAGGGTATTCATGGCAATGCGGTGGCGATTGCTTTCCAAAGGTTCACCATCATCAAAAATCAAGTTCGTAGGCGGCATGGGGGGTTCCCAGTCCGCGATCGCTGGGGTCTGGGATATTGTCTCTTTTGCCACCAACTCTGACATCGTGCGTTTCCCCCTACGCTAGTTTTTTTTATAGTACTTTTGTTCTATTTTAAGAGCAATGAGGATTATACTAATGAGCTATTAGAATTACTGCCTAGACTAGGAGCATTAAGAGTTTCACGATGGTTCAAGTTATTCAAGCTCACGATATCACTCTCGAACAATTAATAGAATTATTCGGCTTAACAATCACTTATGAGGAGCAGTTCTTTACCGAATGGTTGGATAACCTGCCAGAAGTCACCGATTCAGAAAAACAACAGCTAGTCAGCCTTTGGAGGCGAGAAAATGAACTATATAAGGTTCTGAGTATATTAAAGAAACTGGGTCAACTCATCAGTCAATAGCTATGTCTCATCGCCCTATTTACCTAGACTGCCACGCGACAACGGCCCTCGATCAACGGGTGCTAGAGGCGATGCTGCCCTACTTCACCGAACATTTCGGCAATCCAGCCAGCATCGGTCATGCTTATGGCTGGGAGGCAGAAGCAGCTGTTAAACAAGCAAGGGCTATATTAGCAGACGCCATCCACGCGACGCCGGAGGAAATTGTCTTCACTAGCGGCGCGACTGAGGCGAACAATCTAGCGATTAAGGGTGTTGCCGAGGCTTATTTCAGCAAAGGGCGTCACATCATTACGGTACAAACGGAACATAATGCTGTTATTGACCCTTGCCAGTACTTACAATCTCTGGGCTTTGAGGTGACGTTCCTGCCAGTACAAAGGGATGGACTGATAGACTTAGCCCAGTTAGAAAAAGCAATTCGTCCCGATACGATTTTGGTATCGGTGATGGCAGCGAATAACGAAATTGGAGTATTACAGCCGATAGCAGAAATTGGGGCTATTTGTCGCCAGCATCAGGTACTATTCCACACAGATGCCGCCCAAGCGATCGCCAAAATTCCTCTGGATGTAGAGGCGATGAAAATTGACCTGATGTCCCTGACCGCTCATAAAGTTTATGGTCCTAAAGGAATTGGGGCGCTCTACGTCAGACGCCGTAATCCAAGAGTCCAGCTGTCAGCCCAGCTCCATGGAGGGGGGCATGAAAGGGGGATGCGCTCTGGTACACTCTACACGCCTCAAATTGTCGGGTTTGCCAAGGCGGTAGAATTGGGGCTGGAAGAACTTGCCTCTGAGTCGGAACGGGTTACCCAGTTGCGACAGAGTCTGTGCCAGCAATTGAGCCAACTGGAAGGGATTCTTCTAAATGGTCATCCTACTCAACGCCTGTCAGGAAACCTCAACATCAGTGTGGAGGGTGTTGATGGTTCAGCGCTGTTGCTGGGATTGCAGCCTGTGGCGGCAGTTTCTTCGGGTGCGGCTTGCTCCTCTGTCAAGACGGCTCCTTCCCACGTACTAATGGCACTGGGACATTCTGATCCACTTGCTTATGCCTCAGTAAGATTCGGCATTGGGCGCTGGAATACAGCAGCGGAGATTGATCAGGTAGCCCAACATGCGATCGCAACCATTCAGTCTCTGCGCCAATCTCAAGCCGTTAGTTTGAAAAGTGTTCAGATTAAGTGAAAAATCAGCCAATTCTTGCCAAAGTTCTTGTGAAGCGCCCCTCTTACCTCTGTGAAGAGAGCAACTACAGATTAGAATTGAGTAGCATCTGGGGCACGGCGCGGTCTATAGCGGTTTGCACTCGAGTGTAATACACTCGGAATAAGTAGGATAGCTTTACTCGGAAAAGTAGCTGTACTTCATCCAAGTGAAAACCGCTATAATACACCATCAATAGGAGAGGATCAGTTGCGAAGAGAGGTTTCATTGGGTTCCACCCGTGTAAACTAGCAATAGATGCTGTACGCAACTGATTCGATCTTCGAGACTTTCTACTCACTCGTTACCAACTTCAATGTTTCCCCTTGTAGTAGAAGGGCGTAGCATTGGCTACCAATTGCATTAGGGAAGAGTTGACCTAGGGGAGTGTCAGTTGCATTCAGTCACTCCGAGGTCACTAAAAGTTCTATTTTTTCTACATGAATCTAGAGTTTTCAGTGACAAAGTTATCTTAGGTAGCCAAAGCGAGAGGGGCAAAAAGTCTCAGTGCCTAAGCTTGCTGCCAACTTTTGAGGAAATTGAATGCCAAAGCAAATTATTATTGCAGAGCAATATCGGCTTGCTGCTGTTTTTTGGGAAGATCAAATTCAAGAACTCGTTGTTGCCACGGGTAGTCACCAAGTTAGTGATATTTATCTGGGCGTTGTAGAAAATGTCCTACCTGGGATAGATGCTGCTTTTGTCAACATTGGAGACTCCGAGCGCAATGGTTTTATTCATGTTACGGACTTAGGTCCCTTGCGGCTGAAACGCAGTGCCGGTGCCATTACCGAATTGCTGACACCACAGCAGAAAGTCTTGGTACAAGTGATGAAAGAGCCGACGGGAAATAAAGGTCCTCGGCTCACCGGTAACATTAGCTTGCCAGGTCGTTATCTGGTGCTGATGCCTTACGGGCGGGGCGTAAATTTGTCACGGCGGATTAAAAGCGACAGCGAACGCAACCGCCTTAGAGCGCTAGCTATATTACTCAAACCCCCTGGTATGGGATTGCTGGTGCGAACCGAAGCAGAGGGGAGAGCTGAAGAAGCAATCATCGAAGATTTGGAGGCGCTGCAAAAACAGTGGGAAGCAATCCAGCAGGAGGCAAATTCCACTAGAGCACCGGCGCTATTGAACCGCGATGATGATTTTATTCAGCGCGTCCTGCGGGATATGTATACCGGGGATGTGAATCGGATTGTGGTAGATTCTCACACGGGAGTCAAGCGGGTTAAGCAGCACCTGGTGAGCTGGAGTGGGGGTCGGACGCCAGAGGGTGTTTTGATTGACCATCACCGCGATCGCTTAGCGATTCTTGATTACTTCCGTGTCAACGCGGCAATTCGAGAAGCACTCAAACCTAGAGTCGATCTGCCGTCGGGTGGCTACATCATTATCGAACCAACGGAAGCCCTAACGGTAATTGATGTTAACTCGGGTTCCTTTACGCGATCGGCAACAGCGCGGGAAACCGTTCTGTGGACAAATTGTGAAGCAGCAACAGAAATCGCCCGCCAACTGCGCCTGCGTAACCTGGCAGGTGTGATCATTGTTGACTTTATTGATATGGACGCTAGGCGCGACCAGTTACAGGTACTGGAACATTTCAATAAAGCCTTGAAAGGGGACAAAGCCAGACCGCAGATTGCCCAGCTTTCAGAACTCGGCTTAGTGGAACTGACCCGCAAGCGCCAAGGTCAAAATCTTTACGAGTTATTTGGGCAAATCTGCCCCAGCTGTGGTGGTTTAGGGCATCTAGTACGTCTCCCTGGTGAGTCTGAGCGCCTTGTCAGAGAGGTAATGGAACCTGCTCCTGCTATTCCAACGGGCTTCAGGGAATCCCGGATGCCAGATATCCCTGAACCCTTAGAGCTTTCCCCTGTTGATGACACTGATGAACTCGACTTCGTGAATCATCCCAGCTATCAAGAACGGGGCGGACTAAATAATAATCGTCGCCGCCGCCGTCGTCGTCTTGATGAACCTGTGGCAAAAGAGGAATCCGTTTCATCCATTTCAAAGGGGAGTTCTCGCCCAATTCCTGTGCTCCAACTGAAGTCAGAGTCTATGACGGAAGCTGATAGCACTCGCTCTGAAGGAGCGGGTCTCTTAGGGAGGAGAGGCGAAACCCAGGAACTAGCGTTCTCTGAAGGAGTAGTGGCACGAAGTCTAGGGTCTGAAGGAGTAGTGGCACGAAGTCTGGGGTCTGAAGGAGTAGTGGCACGAAGTCTGGGGTCTGAACCAGCAGAACGAGTAGTAAAACCCCAGCTGATCAAGTCGCCTAGAGAGACGGAACCGCCAGAAGTAATTGCCATTGAGATGACCCCAGAGGAACAGGATGTTTATGCATTGATGGGCATTTCTCCTCTGATACGCTTAGACCGGGAGATCAAAAATCCCAAGTCAGTCATTCTCTCAGTGGTGCTTCCTGGAGAATCTAATCGAACAGAGACATCAAACGTTGCAGCTGTAGAATCGTTGAGTGAGGCACCGAGATTCTCTGAGCTTTCCGAACACTCAGAGGAAGCAGAGGTCTCAGAACCGGCAAGGATGACATCGCCTGCTGGGGCATGGGCTACAGAGGAAGCAGGAACCTCAGAACCACGAAGGGTAACCTCGCATACTGAGGCAGAGGCTACAGAAATAGCCACTGACCCAACTGATATCAGCGAATTAGATAGCAGTCGTCCTGTCATTCGTCGCCGTCGCCGTCGCTCTTCGGCAATAGAAGGTGAGGATTCAACGGCTTGGTAAATTTAAATTAAGGTTCATCAGAGGATTTGCTTGCTTCGAGTTTAGAGGAAGCTCAGATTATGCCGGTAGAGGAAAAACAAAACACCACCGGCGTCATGCAGCAGAAGCCTCAGTGGCAATTCGACTTTTGTGAGTTGCCAGATTTATCTGGTACTCAAAGATTGGTTGCCGGTGTAGATGAGGTGGGGCGAGGTGCTTTATTTGGACCAGTGGTAGCGGCAGCAGTAATTTTACCAGTATTTACCCTGCCGCAACTTGCTCTGGCTGGTGTCAAAGATAGCAAACAGTTGTCTCGTCCTCGACGGATAAAGCTGGCTCAAGAGATTCAAAGGCTGGCACTAGATTGGAGAATTGGCTATGCCACCAGCTACGAAATCGACCAGATTAATATCTTGCAAGCGTCCCTCTTAGCGATGAAACGGGCTATCCTTAAGCTGAAAGTGCGCCCTGAGATCTGTCTGGTCGATGGTAAACAGTCTCTTCCCGACTTACCGATACCCCAACGAACCATGGTTAAGGGAGATGAGCGATCGCTGGAGATTGCCGCTGCAAGTGTTGTTGCTAAGGTATGGCGCGATGAACTGGTAATTCGTTTGGCTGCCAAGTATCCAAAGTATGATTTAGTGGCAAATAAGGGTTACGGTACCCAAAGACATCTATTAGCACTGCAAGAACACGGTCCTTCACGCCTGCACCGCATGTCTTTTAGTCCCTGTCGAGTAGGGTTGAGAGTTGAAGGTTAGAAGGTTGAAGGTTATCTTCAAAACGTTCAACTCTCACCTTTCAACTGTTGAAACCTACCAACTTTCAACTCTTTGGGGTGACAGCGTCTGTGCCTGAGGGGAAGTTCTTGTCTGTAGGTCGTCATTCGCCCATTGACGATAATCTAACAACAGCTGGTGCATCAATTTCTGCTTTATTCGCACCAAAACGCTTTTAAGCAAACCATTACCGGTAGCTTCTAAAATCGGTTTGGGTGTAAGGGAAAAGGGAAGCGGAATATCAACGTTTACTTTTAAATCGGCTCTTCCTTTGAGGTGGGTGACTCCCTTGTTTTGAGAGGGATACAGTTTCCCTTTCAAGTCGAGGGCAAAGCGTTGATTAATGTAGTCTAAGCCTAGAATTTCGCAGCGTATAGACCTCAGGTGAACGGTGCCATCTGAGTCTGCCCACACTTTTAGATCGACAGTCGGCTGAAAGTTCAACGACATAAAATCTAACGGACGCATTTTCAGGCGAAAACACTCCTGACTCAGTTGCTCGATCCGATTCGTCTCGGCGATCGCATGTACTAGGCGTTGAGGCTGACGTAAATAGTGCTGAATTGGAATAGGTTGTTCCGGTACAGCAATTTCAACCGATTGGGATGCGACAAACTGGCTGTTCATAAAGGGGAGGCAGTAAGCTTGTAGGCTTTTATTAATTTTACTTTACAGTTTTTTAAGGATTTCAGGGAGATTTCTTATTTTGTTGTCGTTGTCTCAGCTTTTATATGAGACAGCACCAGCAAACTTAATCTTTCTCTAAAGATAGAAACTTATAGAGCAGTGCGCCCTCTTCCTGAGGAACGCTCTCAAGGAGTTGGGTGTGGCTCTAAAAGCTTATGTCTCAGGAGGGATGAGGTGTTGACACCCCCATTGCCCAAAAAGGTTAAAAAAAAGGTTAAAAAAGAGGTTGGCTGAGTTAAGTGTAGTTTATGTCAATTTCCATTGCCTATCTGGGACCGCCCGGTACTTACGCAGAAGCCGCTGGTCTAACTTACGTTCGCACTCTTGCAGGAGAAACGGGTCGTAACTCTGTGTTATGTCCTTATCCCAGCATTGCCCAAACCTTACAATCGGTGGCACAGGGGCAAACTCATTTAGCCGTTGTCCCTGTGGAAAATTCAATTGAAGGCAGTGTTGTCAGTACTCTGGATATGCTGTGGCAACTGGATACGCTACAAGTTCAACAGGCTCTAGTTTTGCCGATAAGACATGCTCTGCTGTCAAGGGCGTCAACTATAGAAGGAATCCAGACAGTTTATTCACATCCGCAGGCTCTAGCGCAGTGTCAGGGGTGGCTGGAGAAGTTTTTACCATCAGCGCAACTGGTGCCGACAAACTCAACAACGGAGGCACTACAGTATCTCGACAAAGACTATACAGCAGGGGTAATCACCTCTCAACGAGCCGCACAGCTTTACAATCTGCCAATCTTGGCGTCTGCCATCAATGATTACCCTGACAACTATACTCGTTTCTGGGTGATGGGGAAGCAACCTTCAGCCGGTGGCAGTCATACTTCGTTGGCATTCAGTACCCCCGCTAATGTGCCTGGAGCTTTAGCAAAACCGCTCCAGGTATTTGCGAGTAGAGGGATTAACTTGAGCCGTATTGAGTCACGCCCGACAAAGCGATCGCTCGGTGAGTACCTTTTCTTTATTGATTTGGAAGCAGATGCCTCTCAAGCGCCTGTTCAAGACGCGCTCTCGGAATTAGCCTCTCATACAGAAATTCTTAAAATCTTTGGCAGCTACAGCGTCTTACCTATTGAGTTGAAGCTTGAAGGTTGACACTTAGCTTCCTAGTCACCAACTTTCAACCTTAGTTAAAGGCATCCTTGAGAACTGTACGGGCTGCCAAATGATTGCGAGTTGACGTGAGAATTTCTGCTTCACGCTCCAGACGTTTGGCTGTATCCTGCATTTCTAAAAGCGCCTGCTGTTCTGAGGCTACACCGTAAAGATTGCTGGCAACCCAGTAAGACAACTCAATCGGAAGATCGGGTAAGTCTTCTGGTAGATCAATTTTCTTTTCGGTCAACTTAGCAGAAAGATGTACAACATCTCTCAGCAATTGCTCGACCTCCCTAGCGAGTCCTCTGAGGTCTTTTTCTGGCGGCTGGTCTTCTATCCATTCCACTAATCCAATACGATAGGGCTTTTCGCGGACGTACTCCAAAACGCGAAATCGCTGCTGCCCTAAGGTCAGTACTTTCATCCGGTCATCAGGCAGACGCTGGAAGTGGATAATTTCAGCACAGCAGCCAACGGCGGCGGGTTGACCTTGAACCGGGTCCCACATCAATACCCCAAATCGGCGATCGCTCTCCAAAATCGTGTTCATCATGATTCGGTAGCGAAATTCAAAGATGTGTAGGGGGAGAGGACGGCCTGGAAATAGAACCACTTCAGGCAGTGGAAACAAGGGGATTTCTCTAACAGCAATTGAGGAAGAGGATGCCATTTTGCCTTGATGAAAACAGGGTAACTGCGCTTCTTTCCTTACTTTAACGGATTTCTTCTGGTACAAGAACCAGGAAAACCCGTTAAAGCGTCACATTAATAAGCAAAACCCCTTGAAGACTTGCTGAACCTAGGTTCTACAGCTTGACTTCAATATCAACACCCGCTGGTAAATCCAGTTTCATCAAGGCGTCAATGGTTTTGGAAGAAGGCTGATAAATGTCAATAATGCGTCGGTGAGTTCGTGTTTCAAAGTGTTCCCGCGAATCCTTATCAACGTGGGGCGATCGCAACAGACAGTAGATGCGACGTCGTGTTGGTAAAGGAATAGGACCAATAGCTGTAGCATTCGTCCGGTTAGCTGTGTCTACAATCTTCTCGCAAGATGTGTCAAGTAGTCGCCGGTCAAAGGCTTTAAGGCGAATGCGAATTTTTTGCTGCTGAATCGTTGCCATTTTTTAGTTGTCCAGGTTCTTAAATATTAAGGATTAGGGATTGGGGATTAGGGATTGGGGATTAGGGATCACGAAGAGATAGTCAGTAGTTGATTCACTCAGGTAAAGAATTCTTTACCCAGTCTCTAGCCCCTATTCACCAATCTCCCGTTTTGTCAATTGCAGAGTAATAAGGAGCAGAAAAGCGTTTGCCTCTCTGCTCCTGCTTAAGTTAGAAAATCCCTATTTGAGGATTTTTGAAACGACACCCGCACCGATGGTACGACCACCTTCACGGATAGCGAAGCGCATTCCTTGTTCAATAGCGATGGGGTTGATTAGTTCCACCGTCATTTTGATGCGATCGCCAGGCATCACCATTTCGGGTTGACTGCCATCGTCTGCCGTAAAGGCATTAATCGTGCCGGTAACATCCGTGGTGCGGACATAGAACTGAGGGCGGTACCCGGAGAAGAAGGGAGTGTGCCGTCCACCTTCTCCAGGCTTCAGAACATACACTTCAGACTCAAACTGAGTATGAGGGGTAATTGAACCCGGCTTGGCAATCACCATGCCTCGTTCAATATCTTTTTTCTCGATCCCTCGGAGCAGAATCCCGGCATTATCCCCAGCCATCCCTTCTTCGAGACTCTTCTTGAACATCTCGATTCCAGTGACGGTTGTCTCGCGTGTGTTCCTGATTCCCACCAGCTCAACTTTATCGCCGATCTTGACCTTGCCCCGCTCAATCCGACCCGTGGCTACCGTACCACGACCTGTAATGGTGAAGACATCTTCCACCGCCATCAGGAAGGGCTTATCAATCTCCCGTTCTGGGGTAGGAATGTAAGCATCTACCTCGTCCATCAGAGCATAGATCTTATCAACCCACTCATTCTCACCCTTCTTAGTTTTCGGGTTGCTGGACATTGTTTCTAGAGCCTGCAAGGCTGAGCCTGCAACGATGGGAATATTGTCCCCATCAAATTCGTAACTGCTGAGTAGCTCGCGGACTTCCAGTTCCACCAGTTCCAGCAGTTCTTCGTCGTCCACCATGTCTTGTTTGTTCAAGAAGACAACCAGATTGGGGACGCCCACCTGCTTAGCTAGAAGGATGTGTTCCCGCGTCTGAGGCATTGGACCATCAGCTGCTGACACCACGAGGATTGCTCCATCCATTTGAGCCGCACCTGTGATCATGTTCTTCACATAGTCAGCGTGTCCAGGACAATCTACGTGAGCATAGTGACGGTTTTCCGTTTCATACTCAACGTGGGCGGTATTGATCGTAATCCCCCGCGCCTTTTCTTCTGGTGCCGCATCAATTTCATCGTACTTCTTTGCTTGCGCTTG
This sequence comes from Leptolyngbyaceae cyanobacterium, assembly GCA_036703965.1. Classification (GTDB taxonomy): domain Bacteria; phylum Cyanobacteriota; class Cyanobacteriia; order Cyanobacteriales; family Coleofasciculaceae; genus DATNQP01. Next base: position 4,560 of record DATNQP010000142.1, on the reverse strand, counting down.
ACCCAGCGCAGACAGGGTCATTGTGATTGCAGCAGTCAGCGTAGTTTTGCCGTGGTCTACGTGACCAATTGTGCCGATGTTGACGTGGGGTTTAGTTCGTTCAAACTTTGCGCGTGCCATGAATTACGTATTCCTTTTCCTATTTATGCGTTCCCTTTGCTCTTAGCGATGATGGCTTCAGCCACGTTGCGAGGCACCTCATCGTATTGGCTAAACTCCATTGAGAAGATACCGCGACCTTGGGTCTTAGATCGGATATCCGTAGCATAACCAAACATCTCTGCTAGCGGGACTTTTGCAGTGACTTTGGCAATACCGTCATCAGAACCCATGCCTTCAATTTGACCACGGCGGGAGTTGAGGTCACCCATGACATCTCCAAGGAAGTCTTCAGGCACTTCAACTTCAACTTTCATCATAGGCTCTAACAGTACTGGCGAAGCCTTCATGACGGCATCTTTGATTGCCATTGAACCAGCAATTTTAAATGCCATTTCCGAAGAGTCTACATCGTGGTAAGACCCATCGACTAGAGTAGCTTTCAGATCAATGACCGGGTACCCAGCTAGGATACCGGATTCACAGGCTTCTTTCATCCCTTGCTCAGCCGGGGAGATGAATTCTTTCGGTATCGAACCGCCGACAATCTTGGAGACAAATTCAAAACCGCTACCAGTATCTCCTGGTTCCAGTTCAATAACGACGTGACCGTACTGACCTTTACCACCACTTTGGCGAACAAACTTGCCTTCAGTTTTAACAGATTTGCGGACGGTTTCCCGATAGGCAACCTGCGGTGCGCCAACATTGGCTTCTACCTTAAATTCACGTAGCATCCGATCTACAAGAATTTCTAGGTGTAACTCACCCATCCCAGCAATTACGGTCTGATTAGTTTCTGGGTCAACACTGACACGGAATGTGGGGTCTTCTTCCGACAGAGATTGAAGCGCTTTAGACAGCTTCTCCATATCCTGCTTTGTTTTCGGTTCCACTGCCACAGAGATGACAGGTTCTGGAATATACAAAGACTCCAGAATAACCGGTGAACCCTCTTCACAAATGGTATCGCCTGTGAAGGTATTCTTCAGACCAACTGCTGCTCCCAAATCGCCAGCACGCAGTTCATCCACCTCAATTCGATCGTTCGCCTTCAAGACAATCAATCGAGAAATGCGTTCTTTCTGATCTTTGGTGGAATTGAGAATGTAGCTACCTTTCTTCAGCACTCCAGAGTAGACCCGTAGGAAGGTTAAACGACCATAGGGATCTGACATAATCTTGAACGCTAGAGCTGCCATTGGGGCTTCATCATCCGCCGCTCTTTCGGCAACTGTGCCATCTGGCAGTGTTCCTTGAATTGCAGGAACATCAATTGGAGCTGGTAGGTAATCAATTACCGCATCCAAAAGTAGCTGAACGCCTTTGTTTTTGAAAGCGGAGCCACAAAGGACAGGGACGATTGTTCCGGCAATGGTTCCTTTACGCAGTGCGCTGCGAATTTCCTCTTCAGTGAGTTCTTCGCCTTCTAGGTACTTCTCAATCAGTGCCTCATCGGTTTCAGCCACTGACTCGATCAACTTAGCGCGATACTCTTGAGCTTGCTGTTTGACTTCTTCAGGAATTTCAGTGTCTTCAATATCCGTTCCGAGGTCATTGTTATAGATTTTGGCTCGCATCCGCACCAAGTCTACAATTCCCCGTAGATCGTTTTCACTACCAATGGGGATTTGGATGGCGACCGCATTAGTTCTAAAGCGATCGCGGAGTTGATCAAATACCTTAAAGAAATTTGCGCCAGTCCGATCCATCTTGTTGATGAAGGCGATGCGTGGCACTTTGTAACGGTCAGCTTGCCGCCACACAGTCTCAGATTGAGGTTGGACACCACCAACTGAGCAGAAAACCGCGATTACACCATCCAATACCCGCATCGAACGCTCAACTTCAATTGTGAAGTCAACGTGACCCGGTGTATCAATAATGTTGATCTTGTGGTCTTGCCAACTCGTGGTGATGGCTGCGGCAGTTATGGTGATTCCCCGCTCCCGCTCTTGTTCCATCCAATCTGTTACGGCTGTTCCTTCATGAACCTCACCGATTTTATGAACCATTCCTGAGTAAAACAGGATTCGTTCGGTTGTTGTTGTCTTGCCCGCATCAATGTGGGCTGCAATTCCGATATTGCGTACTCTTTCAAGGGGGATGGTACGTGCCACAGCTACCTCCTTCGTCTGGTGCCAACCGTTTTTACAAGTTGCTATCTATTTACAATTGTATACTTTCTTTAAATCTTTCGGCATGGGCAAACCTGGGTCTGCTAAAGACCCGCTCAAGCCTCAGAAGCAGTAATTAGTATCGGTAGTGTGCGAAAGCTTTGTTTGCGTCTGCCATCCGATGGGTTTCTTCCCGCTTACGAATCGCATTTCCTGTGTCGTTAGCGGCATCCATTAGCTCATTTGCCAATTTACTTGCCATTGAACGACCAGGACGTTGCCGAGAAAACCGGATCAGCCAGCGCAGTGCCAAAGTTGTCCCTCGATCAGAGCGAACTTCCATGGGTACCTGATAGGTTGCGCCTCCAACACGACGAGCTTTCACTTCAACGAGCGGTGTCACGTTCCGCACTGCTTTCTCGAAGGTTTCTAGAGGATCGCCACCTGTACGTTCTTCTATGGTTTTCATCGCATCATAGATAATGCTATTGGCAATAGATTTCTTGCCATGACGCATAATCCGCCGTACCATCATGCTGATCAGGCGGCTGTTGTAGACCGGATCTGGAGGAACGGGGCGCTTTTTAATAACCGTACGACGAGACATACTAAACCTTAAATTAAAGAGACAATAGTGACGACAAGTGAGAAATGTGCCTTTCGACAGACCTCCACGCTTAATGTAATGGGCTGAAGTCGCCTTAGGCTAGTCAGACAGAGTTGACATGTCCTCTAAATCTGCGGACATTACTTTCCCAGATTACAAGAGTTGCGCTTAATTTCAGCACAACTCTTGGGGAAAAATAAACCATTGTTACTCAGCATAGCCGAAACCTTAATCACATCAAGATTATATTAGGCAAACGGTCAAGCTGATGCTGGAAGAGCTTTAAGCTTGTTTAGGACGCTTTGTGCCGTATTTGGAACGCCCTTGCTTACGATCTTTTACTCCAGCTGTGTCCAGAGTCCCCCGGATAATATGGTACCGAACACCAGGCAGGTCTTTAACACGACCCCCTCTAATCATCACAACTGAGTGTTCTTGCAGGTTGTGACCAATACCTGGAATGTAAGCCGTCACTTCAAAACCCGAAGTCAAACGGACTCTTGCCACTTTCCGTAGAGCGGAGTTTGGTTTTTTGGGTGTGGTTGTATAGACTCTGGTACAGACACCACGGCGCTGCGGACATTGTTTCAGCGCAGGCGATTTGGTTTTCTTTTTGGCTTTCGCTCGCTCGTCACGAATGAGCTGCTGGATAGTGGGCATGAGTTACGGAGTGTATAGCTCCCTTGAAAGTTCTAATTATTCACAAATTCTAAGTATATCGACATTTTAGTACCAATGTCAATTTATTGGAAAAACAGCAAACTCAGGCGTGTATCAACGACTCAAGTACTGATACGAAAGGAATTCCCACAACCACAGCTTTCTAGCGCGTTTGGGTTATGAAAACGAAATCCTCCTCCCATCAGGTCTTCTGAATAATCCAATGTTAAACCAGTAATGTATTGTAGACTGTCTGCCTCTATGGTTACCGAGATGCCGTCACAGTCAAAGACGCGATCGCCAGAATTCGCTGCTTCATCAAAATCGATGGTGTAGTACAGATCAGCACAACCACCGCGTTGAACGCCCAATCGTAAGTTGGCTTCTGGATTGTGACGCCTTGCCCGCAAGCGTCTAATTTCAGCAAGAGCAGCTTTACTAATATTAATCATTAGCTGAGTACACAACTAGTACAGCTAGCTAATGCTACAGCACTCGCAAGCTATATTTGCCTACTGGCTGATTCAATTGACGGTTGAGACTAAGTGATGTTTACGTTCTAGTTAAGTGTCAACCGTCAACCACAAGGAAGCCTTCAGATAAGCAAGGTTTGATGTACAGCCGCTTACTTACCTTCTGGCTTGCTGCGAGCATAGTCATCTTCAAACCGAACAATGTCATCTTCTCCAAGATATTCTCCGTTCTGAACTTCAATCAAGATCAGGGGAATGACACCTGGGTTTTCTAAGCGATGAGTATGTCCCTGAGGAACATAAGTGGACTGATTACTATGAACGACTACTTCTCTATCACCACAGGTAACTTTAGCCGTACCGCAGACGACAATCCAGTGTTCGCTCCGGTGGTAGTGCATCTGCAAACTGAGGCGGTGTCCAGGCTTAACTTCAATCCGCTTGATTTTGTAGCCTCGCCCTTCTTCCAGAACAGTGAATGATCCCCAAGGGCGTAGTTCTGTTGCAGCAACGCTATCGGCAGATAAAGAGACAGGAAGGGAAAGTGCTGGAACTTGAGAAACTTCTTGCGACTGAACCATGTTAGTTTTTTCTCCTGAGAACG
>DATNQP010000141.1:0-6671 GCA_036703965.1 Leptolyngbyaceae cyanobacterium | reverse complement strand
CCTTATCCCTGGTGCGCTCTCGGATTTATTTGCTCAAGTTAGTACCTCTGGTCGGATTACATTAGCTGATCGCTATGGGTTAATGGCAGCCTTGCTAGAGGAAGAACTCGCTGAACATGAGAGAGCATCAATTGACAGATTACTGTATGCCTTAAAACGGGGACGGGTGAAAGTAGTACCTGAAATTTCAGCCAGATAACGTGAGTATGGATCGGGCTTGAGTAAACCGATTATGCATAAAGGCAGACTGACAGTATGGAAGGACGAGCGTGGCTTTGGCTTCATCAAACCCAGTGATGGCGGTCGAGACGTTTTTCTTCACATAAGTGCCCTTAAGAAAGCTAATCGTCGCCCCAAAGTAGGTGATGTTATCCAATATCAATTAACAGTTGACAACAATGGGAAAGTCTGTGCTTCCAACGCTGTCATTGAAGAAGTTGCATCTCAGTCAGAACTGATATCTTCGTCTTTAGTGTTAAAAGGTTTGCTCCTGTCTTTGTTTCCTTTGTGGGGATCTATTAGTTTTGCAATTACAACCTCTAATTTAATCCCTCTAATTGTGTATCCTGCCATGAGCCTACTTACATTTGTGCTTTATGCTGACGACAAATCTCGTGCCATAAAGGGGCAATGGAGAAGGCCAGAGGCTATGCTGCATCTGTGTGAACTGATAGGTGGATGGTTAGGTGCATTCATAGCTCAACAGAAACTACGCCATAAAAGTCGTAAGGTTTCTTACCAAATAGTGTTTTGGGTCATAGTTTCTGCTCACATAGTGATTTGGGTGGATTGGCTCTTCATAGGTGGAACACTCATAAACCAATTTTTGATTAGCATCTCTAGAGGCTAACTAAGCCAAGTTAGTAGAATCTGGAGCAGCCTAACGCCTAGCTGCACCGGACGAACGAGCGATCGCTCCTTCCAGGAGAAATTTTTGGTCAATGAGGGCGCTCAAACGTTCTAAGGAGGCTTGATTTCAGTTTCAAGGCACTATGATTGAGATGCTACTGGGGGTAAAGCTGGTGACGTATCAGTAGAAAGTAAGGGGCGAATCGTGAGCGCAACCTATACAGCAGACTTCAATTTATGGATTCAACGGACAGCTCACCTGCTGCGGGAACGTCGCTGGCATGAGATTGATCTAGAGCATCTAATTGAGGAGGTTGAAGACTTAGGCAAAAGTGAACGGCGAAGTATTGCTAGTCAATTAACTCGCCTTCTATTGCATCTGCTCAAGTGGCAATATCAACCTCAGGGTCGCACGGATAGTTGGCTAGATTCTATTACTGATGCTCGGACTCAAATCGAGCTAGCGATCGCAGATAGCCCTAGTCTCAAGAACTATCCAGCAGAAGTTATCGAACAAAGCTATCAGCGAGCTTGCCGACAAGCAGCCAAGCAAACAGAAATGTCGATTTCAGTTTTTCCAGAAGAGTGTCCCTTTTCCCTAGAGTTAGTGTTGGAAGAGGACTGGTTTCCAGGGGAAAAGAATTGAAATCTCTTGTCAAAGCTAAGTGTTGAACCGAATGGGAGCGATCGCTCCTTCCATGAGAAATCTTTAGTCAATGAGGGCGAGCGCTTTTTCAATTTCCTTTGCTGTAGGAAGGGCGATACCTCTCTGTTTATATATGTTACAAATTATATCTGTTACAAAAACCTCGTCTCCAAGAGCACCAATCAGGAGAAAGCTTTAAACCAAGCTATCTGCTAAGTCAACTTTTAGGCCTGCAATAAAAGTCTGTACTATCCACTCATCACCACTCCACTCACCTCCCAAAAGTGTTGCTAAACAGTGGCACACGTCCTCCTTGACTTCCCGTTCCGCTAGTGTTTCAGGTTCTGCCTCCTCTTCTACAGCAGTCGAGTCATCACCTTCCTCAACCTCAACAAGACTCGACAACACTTCAAATTTTCCGTCTGTGTAGCGAACAGAATCTTTGTATTTTTTCAACGTCTGCATGTAGGCACGTTTCAGGGCGTCTTGCCACCGTTTCGCAAACTCTTGGAAGAGAGAGCTGTCAAAGTTCTGCTCCCAGTTTTTGATGAATTGCGAACTCTTCCATAGCTCTATTTCCTTAACTGCTTCTAACTTTTCAATCTGGTACTTCACCCCGAGCCGGATAATGTCGGCTACGCTTAAACCTGTTTCCCTAGCCTTCTGCTTTAACAGTTCGTCTTCTTGTTCGGTCAGCCTGATTCTGTATTGCTTAACCCGCTTCATCACTACCTCTAGAGTTGCAGAACTTTAAGTTTTTGGATATCCAAAAGATATCCATTTTTCCTATTGGTGACAAGTAAGCCTTTCTGGCTCATTGAATTATTTGACCAGGTTTGGCTGAATAGACTTAGACGACTGGTATCAAGACTGAGCAGGTTTTATCTGCCGCCATGCCTGAGCATTACTAAATCGCCACGTCAGAACGCCTGCTGCCACAGCAAGACCGATCGCAAATCCCCACCACAGCCCAACACCGCCAAATCCCAACACTAAACCCAACGTGTAGCCACAGGGCAAGCCAATTCCCCAATACGCCAGAATGCCAATCAGCAAGGGAACTCGCGTGTCCTTCAATCCTCGCAATGCGCCAGCCGCCGTCACTTGAATGCCATCAACGAGTTGGAACATTGCCGCCACTCCCAAGAGTGCCTTTGCCAAGCTGACAACCGCCGCATTCGCTGGATCGGCAGTATTGATGTAGAGAGACACAATCCTTCCTGGAATGCTCCAGAACATGATGCCCATCATTGTCATAAACAAGGCAGCAATGCTAATACCTACAAATCCCGCCAGTCGTGCCCCTTTCGGATTGTCTTGTCCCATAAGCTGTCCGACTCGCACTGTGGTTGCCATCGATATACCGAGCGGAATCATGAAGGTAACAACTGCCGTTTGCAACGCAATTTGGTGAGCCGCCAAAGTGATTGTTCCTAGCTGCCCCATCAAAAACGTTACGAACGTAAAGAATCCCCCCTCTACTCCTGCCAACACACCAATTGGCACACCCACTCGCAGCAGTTCCCCAAAGACTTTGCCTTCAAACTGATGCAGGTTAGCAAATGCACCGTAGACTCGAAGCTGAGGTTGAGTGAGGATATAAATTGCCAAAGCCGCAAACATCCCCCAAAGCGACAGCGCACTCGCCCAAGCGAGTCCCGCTAATCCCAAGGCAGGAAGCCCAAACTTACCGAACGCTAGGACATAGTTGGCTGCAATGTTGAGCAACGTACCGCCAATCATGACCACAATCACAGGACGGGGTTGTGAGAGCGCTGAGACAAAACTTCTCAACACGGCAAAGCCCAATCCAGGAAGATAGCCCCATGCGATCGCTCTCAGATACGCCTCTGCTAATGCAACATTTCCAGGTTCTTGCCCCAGTAAGTGCAGCAACGCTCCGCTATGCCAGATTAGCAGTGTTACCGGGACTGCCAAGATAACAGATAACCACAATCCTTGTCGTACCACTCGACCAACCTGCTCCACTCGTCCGGCTCCATAGGCTTCTGCAACGAGTGGACTAACGGCTGAGATAATGGCAGAACCTACATTGATCAGTAAATGAAACCAAACGGCTCCCAGTGCCCCAGCCGCAATCATATGGCTACCCAGAGTGCCCATCATAACCGTATCCACAAAGGTCGTTGCCGCTTGAGATAACTGTGCTCCAGCTAGGGGAAGGGCTAGAAGCAGACACTCTTTAATTTCAGCAATGACCGTTCGAGAAATCATAGACAAATGTCTCGTTCGTACTTCTTCCATAACGGAAGACTTACAGGCACAAAAAGTCCCTAACTTAATCAACAAAAATAGCCTTTCACTTTACCAGTGACAGGCTATTTTTGTTAAATCTTACTCTTAGAACAGATAGAACCCTAACTCACGAAAGCTAAAGAGCTGGCTAATCAAGAGAAATAGGGCTACTGAGCTTTTTAGCTTTTCTCTTTAGCTTTGGGCGCAGCAACCGTTGCCTTAACATTCACGGTTTTGACACCTTTGATCTCTTTTGCCAAGGATTCAATCTTATCAATCTGAGCCTGCTGGGCAGCGGTTCCTGTTACAGTCACAGCGCCATCTTTAGCTGCAACGACTAGCTGACCATTTGGGATGTTGGCCTCTAGCTTGCTGCGAACTTCGCTAGCAAGATCAGTGTCCGCTTTATTTGTATCACCCCCAGCGATATCATTGCGCTGTTCCCGCGCTCGAATGTCAGAATTGAGCTGATCTCTGCGGGTTTTGCTTTGTGCATCCTGTTGGTCTTTCTTAACCTCATCCGCCTCTGGAGCTTCTGGGCTAGCTTGAGTTGAATCAGGAGCCTCTGGACTTGTTTTAGCAGCATTGCTGCAAGCAGCTGCACCAAACAATAAAACGCCACTGAGTACAAAAGTCATTAGTTTTTTCATTGTTTGCTTTCCTCTATTGGAACGGCTAGGGTGAAATTTTTTAAAGTGTGTAGAAGGAGCTAGGAGCAAGCTTTTTACAAATCTTGCTCCTGAAATTTTTTAGTTAGAGTTGCCGCCAAATGGTAAGTCTATAAGGTCTGGTCGCGGCGGTCAATGATGATCACATCAGCGTCAGTATCGACAGCGTTGTAATCGCTGCGAACAGGATTGACGCTTGGTGTAGTGTCATGGTCAATAACATTGCGAGTGGCATAACCAGTAGTCGAGCGATCAGCGGTAGCATCTCCGGTACGCCCAGCACCCACGTCCGATGCATCAAAAATGCCCCATTCTTGAATGCCGCGACGGCTCAAAATCGTTTCGGCATGGCGAATTTCGTCTTCCGTACCATCGACCATCACTAGGTAATCGCCACGGTTGACACGATCGTTGTAAACGCGTGCTCGCTCTTCCGGAATTCCCAAACCTATGAGTGCGCCACCTACACCACCAGCTGTTGCACCAATTGCGCCTCCTGCTGCTGTAGTAGCTAGGGCTGTTGCCAAAGCACCTCCAGCCATGACCGGACCAATTCCGGGAATCGCTAATGCACCTAAGCCGACGAGTAAGCCAGTTAGACCACCTAAAGCACCCCCTGTAGCTGCACCTGCTTTCGCGCCTTCGTCAGCCTTATTGCCCATAGCGCGATCGCTCACATCAGCACCAGCAATCTGATCGTGGGAACCTGCATCTTTGCCAACCACAGAAACATGATCCATGTTGAAGCCAGCATCTCTCAGTTCATGGAGTGCTGCTTCGGCATCGCGACGGTGGGGAAAAACGCCGACTGCACGATGACGGCGACCTAAACCAGATCGGGAGGTAGTAGGAGTAGCATGGCTAGACCGAGAGTGAGTGTCATCTGGTGCATCAAAAATGTGCCATTCCTGAATACCACGACGGCTCAGAATCGCTTCAGCACGACGAATTTCGTCTTGCGTGCCATCTACCATCACCAGGTAATCACCACGGTTAACACGGTCATTGTAAAGTCGGGCGCGATCGTCGGGAATTCCCAAACCAACCAATGCACCACTCAGACCACCGGCAGCGGCACCAATTGCTCCCCCAGTTGCCGCCGTCGCTAAGGCAGTCGCCAAAGCACCTCCGGCAAGCACTGGACCAATTCCGGGAATTGCTAATGCACCCAAGCCCACCAGTAAGCCACCTAAACCACCTAAGACACCACCTGTAGCAGCACCCGCTGTCGCACCTTCATTTGCTTTTGTGCGGTCAGTGATGTTGCCAGCTCCAAGGCTGCCTTCTGTGTCAGCATGTTTGCCAACCAGAGAAATCTGACTCATCGGAAAGCCCGCATCTCTCAACTCTCTGATCGCTGCTTCAGCATCGCGATGGTGGGGAAAGACACCAATGGCACGCTTATTGTGAACTAAAGCACTGCGAGGAGTGCTAGCCGTTGTTGCATAATCAGTACGCGCTTGGTCAGCGTTGGGTGAATTATAGATTCCCCAATCCTCAATTCCTCGACCGCTCAGAATTACTTCGGCTAGACTAATCTCTTCATCGGTGCCTTCCACTATCACCAGATAATGCCCTCGGGATACGCGATCGTTGTAAACTCTCGCCCGCTCTTCGGGAATTCCTGCACCAATTAGTCCACCCAGGAGGGTTCCAGTAAGTGCTCCAATTGCTGTACCTGCAAGAGTTGTTGCAATCGCTGTTGCGGTTGCTCCGGCTAGCATAATTGGCCCAATCCCAGGAATCGCCAGGGTTCCTAGACCTACTAATAAACCAGTGAGACCACCTAATGTCCCACCAGTAAGCGCACCCGTTGTAGCCCCTTCATCAGCTTTGTTGTCGCTGCGATCGCGAACCTCATCCCGAACATCAGCACCAGCTATGTCATCTGCCCCGTCTGCATCCCGTGTGATCACGGAAACTCTGTCCATGGGAAAGTTGGAATCTCTCAGTTCCCTGAGCGCGACTTCTGCGTCCCGACGATTTGAAAAAACACCTACGGCTCTTTTGTGTTGTCCTAAAGCCATCTTATGTCCTCCTAAGAGGGAAAAGGATTAATTCACAACACCAAAATGCATTTTCATCGGTGCTGATGTATACCATTGACTCACTTAACGCTAAAATCTGCATCAGCCGAGAGAAATAAGCTTTGTTTCTATCACTGGAGAGGTGACAAATGACTCCAATCGTATTAAGTAGAAGTATTTGTATTCAACTGAGAAATGATTAATATTACTTAACAAAGCTGTTTT
>DATNQP010000140.1:0-12371 GCA_036703965.1 Leptolyngbyaceae cyanobacterium | reverse complement strand
CTCCCGCAATTTCGATATCTTGACTAGAGGTGAACGGCTGAAGTTGTGGGGTACCCGTTCCCTGTACTGAATTAGCTCCCCCCGTAAAATCAATCTCGTTGCTCGTGACGCTAAGATTTCCGCTACCTGGAGCGCCAGTGGAGTTGATGTTAGCTGTGGCGACTCGGTTCGGGGCAGTGAGGGCGATCGCACCCCCATTGCCAACAAGAGCGGAAGACTGCAAAATTCCTGCTGTCGTGTCAATGCTTCCCGTAGCACTGGTGAGGGTGATGTTCCCCCCATTTCCCAAACCAATGGAGTTAGAAAGCAGGCTGTTGGTGATAATGTCGCGATTGGCAGAAAGGGAGATTACTCCCCCATTCCCAGACGATTGAGAGATTAAATTCCCGTTAGTCGTGATGGCTCCCGCTGTGCTGATTAGGGTGATGTTCCCCCCATTTCCCGAACCAGTAGCTTGAGAACTCAAAAGACCAGTGATTATCCCCCCATCGGCAGAAATCGTGAGATTTCGTCCAAGGGTTTGGATGATATCCCCCGAACTCATCGAAAACACTCCACCCGCCTCAAAGACAATTGACCCTGTACCAGGAGCAAACGTCAATACGCCGTCATTAGCTAGAGGAGCGATCGTGATATTGTTAGTGGCTTGCAGGATGATGTTGGTGTCGCCAGACATCTGCTCCAATTCCGACTCATAGAGAATTGTTGGTAGGGGGTCAGTGGCAGATACCTGACCATTAGTGCGTGAAGCATCGTTACCAAAATTATTGAAGCTACCATTATCGTCTCCATCCCCAGAGCCATTCAGAATCCTAATGTTAGCTGGATCGAGGAGCAGAGTACCCATCTCACCATTGGGAGCACTGGTATTAACCGTGCCTTTGAAAATCAGGCTTTCTTTGCCCGACACCTCGACGAATCCGCCGTTGCCTAAACTGCTGCCGCCACGAGCGCTAATGCTGCCATAGAACTGAGTCGCTTGATCAGCCCAAACGATCACACGACCCCCATTACCGTTAAGTAAACTATCTGCGGCGATTAGTGAGTCGCTACTAACGTAAGTCCTAGATGCTCTTGGCACCGTACCCTGACCTTGATAATCCCCACCAATCAGCACCGTTCCGCCGTCATTTGTGCCAGAGGCGTTAAGCGTAGCACCGCTCAAGCCCACTTGAGCACCTAGAACCTGCACCGTGCCACCAGTTTGAGCGGATACATCCAGAGTGCCAGCGACGATGGCAGTTCCCCCCTCAGTGGGTAGGGTAATCCCAGATCCTGTTAGTACCGCCTGACCATTGCTATTAACTGTACTTTGCGTAGCACTACCTCCACCGCCACCAGTCAGCAGCTCAGGTAAGGAAGCGATCGGCAATGTCCAATTCTGTGGCTGACTCTCGGCAGCTGCCATCGGTTGAATCTCTAGACTTAGCAGATGCCCCGGTTGGCTCAGGCGTACCATATTCTCACCCGGCACTGCTGCAACTGTGATTTGTCCTCCCGGTGCTGATAACTGCCCAGTACTTACAACCGTGCCGCCCAGTAAAGCTAAATTCTGCCCTTGACTAACAGCCAACTGCCCTGCATTAACAATTGATCCAGGCTGATTGCCAGAGAAGGCAAAGGCGTTAGGTGTACCAACTAGGGCTGCGTAGTTATTGGCACCCGTAGCATTGAACCACTGGGAATCCCCAAAACCGATGCCAGTGGCGGTGGTAGCAGTAAAGTCAGCTGGCACGTTTAAGCTGGCGTTAGCACCAAACACGATGCCCGCTGGGTTCATCAAGAATAGATTGGAGTTTCCCCCAGTGACCTGAATTAACCCATTAATAATGGAGGCATCGCCGCCAGTGACGCGACCTAGGATATTTTGAACCGACGGGTTAGAGAGAAAATTGGCAATCTCGTTTTCGTTGAGACCAAACTGAGAAAAGCTTTGGAAGAGATTCCTGCCATCCTCAGAAAGGCTTCCACCAGTGATGTTAAACTGGTTGCCGTTGGGCGTGACGACGGTGCCTGTGCCGTCTGTAGCTGGGGTAATGGGTTGTGCTGATGCCTGTACCGTTCCAAGAGTTACAGGCAAAAAAAAGGCGGCTACCCATGAGCCAGCACTTCTCACAGCTAATCTTACAAGGCGCTCCCTAGATGGTTGATGAGAATAAAATACTCTCATAAGTCTTCTGAATTGACAGTGAGATAACAATGTGGTAATGGCACACCCCTAATGGGAGCTTCGATTCTACATTCCGCCCTCAACGTGTCACACCCAAATAATTGCCGTCATCAATTTCCATGAAATCTTTACAGATTCTTTACGTATTCTAAGATTCAGTAAATTCTCAATCAGCCTGGGTAAAGTAGCTGTCAGGTGTTCTCAAATGACGCAAATTTGTTGAGCTTTAGTGAGAGTACCCACGGTGATTGAATCACTACAAAATTCGCGAGTAACTTTAATCAACAAAGGGGGCATCTCCCTTTTGACAGCGATGTACTAATTTACACACTGAAGTGGCAGCTGTCCGGATTCTTCTACTAGATAGATTTGCCATACTGAGATGCTCCTAACGAACGCGACTTAGCACAAGATTTCAAGCATTGCTTCACAAAAGAAGAATGCAAGAGTCTGTTTAACTTTAACTAATTAGTCCCTAAGCAAGTGTGATTAAAGGCACTCTCCTGTTGAGAGTCGTCTGATAGGGTTTATGGTCACCCAATAATGATGGATTGTTCAAAGATTGAAGTTTGGCTTGACTTGCGTGAAATTACTTTATGAGGATCGGATGGTTCCAGCACGGCAATCTCGCAACCAAGTGCTAACGGCTTGACCAATAACGCCATTGCTGCTCTCGCGTGGCGGTGTTGGGGGGCGTCCTTGTGAAGAGGAACCAATCCGGGAAAACATCATGACCAAGCGCCAGCCATCAGGCGTTTGAGTCAAAAATAGCCAGTGGTAATGCTGTGATTCAATAGCTCTGCCCCCTCGATACGCTCGCTCCAGAGTAGTGAGGAAGACTTGTTGGGGTGGTGCCACCTCGGCTGTTGAAGCAGCGGAGGTATATTGACCGGGACCAAGAGTGAGGGGTTCAAACTCTGGATTTCCTGCTACGAGGACGTAACTGAAGTTATCAACCGTTCTGCGCAAATTTCTAGACCGCTGAATGACTCGATTAGCATAGCTGGGTAAATCTCGTATCAATAGGGCAGTTAAAGTCTCTACGTCAGCTGGGCAGGTCTTAGGGGTTGCAGCTTGTGTGCCATAGGCGTTTCTGAAGGGTAGGTTTGAAGGTTGAATGGTATTAAACATTGCAAGTTGTACTCCGGAGGAGAACCCGTACTCCGGAGGAGAACCCGTTGCCGATAGCGAAGCGTTAGCGACCTTAGGAGCATCAGCCTTCTCCCAAGGAGTAGGGGAGGGGGAGGGTAGAGTGAAAGGTTGAAGGTTGGAAGACTGGGGGAAATTTTCAACCTGCAACCTGCCAACCTGCAACCCTAAGCAGGCAACGAGAAGCAATCGACTGAGCTTGAAACTATACACCGCCAGCAGTTAGCTCGTCGCAAATCCTCGCCCACGCTGCAACTGGGTCGCTAGCAGCCGTAATGGGTCGCCCGATGACGAGGTAATCGGCACCCGCTTTAAAGGCATCAGTTGGCGTCATTGAACGTCTCTGATCTCCCGCCTCTGCCCATTTTGGGCGCACGCCGGGACAAACGAGCACAAAGTCATCGCCACAAGTCTGCCGCAGTTGTTCGACTTCCTGAGGAGAGCAAACCGCCCCATCTAGCTTTGATTCTTTGGCTAATAAAGCCATTTGTAGGGCATATTCTGGCAACTCTAAGGGGATTTTTAGGTCAAATGCTAAATCTCGTGAGTTCAGACTCGTCAGCAGCGTGATTGCCACTAATTTTGGGGGAGGACATCCCACCGCTTCTGAGCCTTCCAGTGCTGCTGACGAAGCGGCTTGGAGTGCCTGACGACCGGCAGACGCATGAATTGTGATTAAATCCACACCGTAGGCTGCTGCCGCCCGCGTCGCCCCAGCCACAGTATTGGGGATGTCGTGAAATTTGAGGTCAAGAAATATCCGCTTTTGTCGATCTTTTAGTGTGCGAAGAATCTCAGAGCCACTGCTGACAAATAGTTCCAACCCCACTTTCCAGAAGGTAACTTGAGGCAACTGTTCAACGAGGGCGATCGCTTTTTCCTCAGTTGGAACATCTAGGGGAACAATAATCCGGTCTTCTATAGCCATTCTTAAGGAGTGAAGGGTTGAAGATTGGAAGGTTGAAGTTGGAAAATCCTGCCAATTTACCAACTTGCCAACCGGCTTACCTCGTTATGGTACCAGCCGGACAAACTTCTTTTTCCCGACTTGTAAAACCTTACCCTCCAAGGCAGCTGGAGAATCAAAGGTGAGGTCAACCTCAACAATGCGATCGCCATCCAACTTCACGCCGCCATCTTGAATCAATCGCTGCCCTTCTCCACCACTCTTGCACAAACCACTGGCTTTGAGGATATAGAACAACTTAGCGGGAAACTGCACATTAGCCAGGGAAAATTCCGGTACAGCCTCACCTGTGCCAGAGGTATCTCCCTGAACCAGTGTGATTGCTGCTTGCTGAGCGTCCTTTGCGGTTGCCTCGCCGTGGTATTGTGCGACGATGTTTAAGGCAAGAAGTTTTTGGCGATCGCGCGGTGCTTCCGGTAGCTGCTCCAACGGTAAGTTCGTCAGCAGTTCAAAATATTGCTCTAACAGATGATCGGGTGTCTTTTCCAACTTGGAGTACATTGTTAGGGCATCTTCCCTCAATCCAACATAGTTACCCAGCGACTTCGACATTTTTTGCACGCCATCCGTTCCGATCAAAATCGGCACCAATAACCCAAATTGAGGCGCTTGACCAAAATGCCGTTGCAAATCTCGCCCCACAGCAATATTAAATTTTTGGTCAGTTCCCCCCAACTCCACATCAGCCTTCACAGCTACTGAATCATAGCCCTGCATCAATGGGTAGAGAAATTCATGAATGTAAATCGGGTTTTCCTGTTTGTAACGTTCTGCAAAGCCCTCCTTTGCCAGCATCTGGCCTACCGTCATTGTGGCTAACAATTCCAGTATTCTTGACAAATCCAGCTGTTCTAACCACTCAGAGTTGTAGCGAATCTCTAGCCGTCCTGGTGTCTTAAAATCCAAAATTGGGCGTACCTGATCCAAATAGTCTATTGCATTTTCTTTCACCTCGGCTGGGGAAAGTTGCTTACGCACCTCAGATTTTCCGGTCGGGTCACCAATCCTAGCTGTAAAATCCCCAATGATGAGAACAGCTGTATGACCAGCATCCTGAAAAGCTCGTAACTTCCGCACCGGGATACTATGACCAAGGTGGATATCTGCACCCGTGGGGTCAATTCCCAACTTGACCCGTAAAGGACGGTCTGTTTGCACTAACCGTTGAGCCAGATTTTCACTAACATCTTGAGAATCGAGTTGATTTGGGAAAATTTCACTAACACCTCGGAAGAGCCAAGCCAGATCGTTGGGAATGGCGGATTTTGAGGTACCAGTTGCGAATTCTGAATTTGACATTCGTCTGAAACGTCTTTAAGGATTGACTAGTGGGGGTGGGAGATTGTTGAAATTTATCTTTTTCTCTACAAACGATAAGGCAGCCAGACTAACATTTTTTGCAAAAAATGCCAAAATATCGGTGCTTGAACAGTTAACTATTATTCCAGGATGCACCTATGATGAAGCGATGCTTACTTTTAGGCTAGCTTCTGGTAACGGTTACTCTACCCTTCACCGAACCTCTAGGGGGAATGAGAAGGGGTTCGCCCAACGCCGAATCGCAACCCATCAGGGGAATGAGAATGTTACTCTAGCCTTCGGCAACAGTTATTCGTTGAAAAAACCTATCTTTATCCGTAATCCTGCTGTTGCGATAAATTTCTGTAATCATCTATAGAAAGTATTGAGGCAAAATTGCTACATCAGTCGTTCAGTCTTTTTTTTGAGTGAGGAAGTGAAATCGCTGTGTCGTCTAGCACCATTCAACAAAAACAAGATACCGAAAGCGGAGCATCGCCAGCTTTTCGGTTTGTACAAGGTGTCGCCCAGGTAACAGGCGGAACTGTCCTCGGCATCACGATGCTCACTAGCTCGGTCGTCGCGGGTGGGCTAGTTGGCTTGGCGACTAGCTTCCGCAACCTCCCGGATGTTAGAGTGCTACGAAGCTATGTGCCGACAGAGACAACTTATATTTATGACGTTAAGGGTAAGTCTCTTGCCAGTCTCCACGGTGAAGCCAATCGCGAAGTTGTCAAATTAGACAAAGTCAACCCCACCCTCAAGCGGGCAGTGATAGCGATGGAAGATAGCCACTTCTATCTACACCATGGCATTAACCCCAACAGCGTTGGGCGTGCCTTATTAGTTAACTGGGAGCGCGGCACGGTAGTCGAAGGTGGCTCGACCCTAACGATGCAGTTGGTGAAAAATTTGTTTCTCTCCCGTAAGCGGATGTTTAGCCGCAAAATCGCCGAGGCGGTTCTGGCAATCCGAGTTGAGCAAATCTTCACCAAAGACCAGATTTTGGAAATGTACCTCAATCAAATTTATTGGGGTCATAACAACTATGGCATTCAAACTGCTGCTCAAAGCTACTTTGCTAAGTCTGCCGATAAGCTCAACTTGGCCGAGTCGGCAATGCTAGCAGGACTGATTCAGTCTCCGGAAGAATATAGTCCTTTCGTGAACTACGAGCTAGCCAAACAGAGGCAGTCAGTCGTTTTGAGCCGGATGCGCGAGTTGGGATGGATTACCGTCGCTGAAGAACAAGCGGCTCGTAAGCAAAAACTAAAACTAGGCGCGATTACCTCATGGCAGACTAGTGAACTACCGTACATCACAGAAGCCGTTGTCGCTGAGTTGAATGAGCGATTTGGTCGGGATGCTGTCCTTAAAGGCGGGATGAGAGTTCAGACTACAATTGACTACAACTTCCAACGTATGGCAGAAGAGACTGTACGTCAGGCTCATCGGAACCTCCGTCGCCGTGGGCTTTACCCTGACCAGGTGGCACTAGCGTCGGTCGATCCTCGGACGCATTTTGTCAAAGCCCTAGTTGGTGGAGTCAACTACGACAAGAGCCAGTTCAATCGCGCCCTTCAATCCCGACGTCAGCCTGGTTCATCCTTTAAGCCGTTTGTCTACTACACCGCCTTTGCCACTGGCAAATACTCACCCGAATCCACCGTTATCGATGGTCCGGTTAGCTATCGGGATGGTAGCGGCTGGTACTCTCCCAGAAACTATGGTGGTGGCTACTCTGGTGCTGTGAGCATTCGTACTGCCTTAATGAAATCTGCCAACGTTCCGGCAGTAAAGCTTGGAAGAGCAGTCGGGCTGGATAAAGTCATTGAAACTTGCCGCACCCTTGGTATTAAAAGCCCAATGGAACCGGTGACTTCCTTACCACTGGGAGCGATTGGAATGACGCCTTTGGAAATGGCAGGAGCCTATGCCACGTTTGCCAGTACAGGTTGGCATTCTGATCCAACGATAATCGTCAGGGTGACGGACACTACTGGCAATGTATTGCTAGATAACACGCCTAAACCTAGACGGGTTTTAGACCCTTGGGCTGTCGCTTCCCTCAATAGTGTGCTACAAAATGTGATTACTGGTGGTACAGGAACCGCCGCACAAATTGGGCGTCCAGCAGCGGGTAAGACGGGTACGACATCCTCAGAGCGTGATATTTGGTTTGTAGGATATGTACCCCAATTGGCAACTGCCGTTTGGGTTGGTAATGACAATTACAGACCACTGGGAGGTGGAGCAACAGGTGGTGTATATGTCGCTCCCATCTGGCGAGATTTTATGATTAAAGCTTTGAAGAATGAGCCAGTGCAATACTTCCCTACAGCTTCTAAGTTTAACCGTCCTTAGAAGAGCTTTTATGGTTCAGGAGAAAGCTGTCAGCTTTTGTAGTTTAGTAGCCTGTGGTTAGGGGGTTTTGCTCTACAATGACCAGCAACAGACAAAAAGCTGATAGCAAAGCTCTCTTGCTCCTGAAGGAGCCAGGACACTAAAGGGTCTACGCGCTTCGCGCAGGCTTCGCTTTCCGAGCGTCTGGCTAAGTTACTAAGGTTGTTTTTCCAACTCTGACTTCATCCGCTCCAGAGTCATGTTCATTTGGTCGAACATTTGCTGAGGCGTGATGCCAAACTGACCGAGCTGTGTGTTTAGCTGCTGTACAGTCATCTGTGCCATGAAGTCATCCGATAACTCAAAGCGCTTCATAAAAATGCGGTAGCGCTCCATCAGGGACTCCATCTGATCGATAAAAATCTTTTTCCCTTCGAGGTCAAACTTGCCATAGCTGCCTCCCAATTGGATTAGGGATTGATAATCTTCAAACAGCTGTTTGGCTTCTTGCTGGATAATCTCTGAATCAAAAAACCCCATTGCTCTTATTTAGGTCAACTAAGTGGGTTGTACTGTTGCCTTTAGTCACATTTTAGTGCAGCCCTGAGCTTCCGCAAACTTCGGTTTTCCGTATCGCCAGCTTTTGTCTACACCCACCTGGGCGATGTAGGGAATTTATAAAATAAGTCAGAAGGCAAAAGCGACGCTACCTGTTGGTCAGGGAAGTCGCTAGCTGCCTACTCGAAGTAACATGCGGGATTCAACCCCTCCATATTTAAAGAGGATGCATGAAACGGCAGCTGGGCGGCACAAAATTCATTGTGGCTTCTAAGTTGTAACCCCTTTTCGGTCAATATCATAGAAGGATGAATCGCTGGTTCTTTGTTTAGAGGGAGCCATTCCTAGGGGTAAGAGCAAATATGTTGAGCAAGCCGAAAAGTCGAAAAGTCGCTGCCCTCCTAGCATTCATTGGTACGGTGGTACCCGTTTCGGGATTCCACAAATTTTATTTAGGGCAACCACTCTGGGGGGTACTGTATTTGCTCCTTTGGTGGACACACATTCCTAAAATTGCCAGTGCAATCGAAGGGGTTTGGTACCTGTTACAAGACCGAGATGAGTTTGACCGCAATTTTAACCTGGCTGTGATACCTGCTACGTCGTCGGTACCGGCTCCTCCGGCTGGGGTTGACCCGGCTCAAGTGGGAGCGATCGCGGATGCCCTCCGACAGCTAGACAGCCTTCGTCAGGAGGGGCTACTCTCCGAGTATGAATTTGAGCAAAAGCGCCGCCAATTGCTGGATCGTATTTCATGAAATCAATGGCACTGTTTGACTGGCTTCCACAAGCTCGACTTAACCCGAATTTGCAGTCAATCCGGGCGCGGCTTCAGAGTGACCCCTATTACCGGCTGCAATCGGCAGAGGAAATTGCGATCGCAGCAGCACTAGGCATCAGAATTGATGTCAATCAAGCGAGTATCGATGACTGGCTGAGATTACCAGGAATATCAATTCATCAAGCGCGATCGCTTTTTGAACTCACCAGCATAGGCGTTCAGTTTTGCTGCCTGGAAGACGTTGCGGCGGCACTTGGTTTGCCACTACAGCGCCTCACCCCTTTACAACCGATTCTACGATTTTGTTACTACGATGCTGAAAGTCTCTCCACCCCTCAACCCGTTAACCCCAACCAAGCCTCATTAGAACAGCTGACTAAAATCCCGGCGATTGACTTGTTTCTCGCCAGAGCGATCGTGCAAAATCGTCTTGATAATGGTGTGTACCGTAATCTTGCCGATTTTCAGCAACGCCTTTCCCTTACGCCTAAGCTGACCTCTGAGCTAATGTACTACCTACGGTTTTGAGCTGATGGCGGTAGTACACTCGATGCATGACACTTTCTTCAGCATCTAACCCCAAGGGACATGACTTTGTGCGTCGCTTCTTGCGACTAGCGAGCGTTAACATTCTCTCGAATCTCATGGTTCCGATCGCAGGTTTGGTGGATGTAGCGTTTCTAGGACATCTGGCAGAAATTCGTCACTTAGCCGGAGTCGCTTTAGCCACTGTCCTGTTCAACTACATCTACTGGACTTTCGGTTTCCTACGCATGGGTACTACCGGAACAACGGCTCAAGCGATAGGACGCTCTGACGAAGAGGCGGTGCTACTTACTCTCTTGCGTAACGGTATACTTGCCATCGGGCTGGGGCTGATCATCCTGATATTACAGTACCCCTTACGAGAGCTTGGCTTTGCCCTGTTGAGTGCTGCACCAGAAGTCAAGTCTTCCGGTATTGCCTACTACAATGCCTTGATTTGGGGAGCACCTGCCACTTTGCTCAACTTTGTCTTGATTGGTTGGTTACTGGGACGTGAACAAGGTGGCAGGGTTTTGCTGTTATCGATATTCGGCAATGGGGCGAATGTGGTGCTGGACTACCTGTTTATTGTCCAGTGGGGCTGGGAAAGTACAGGGGCCGGTATAGCTACAGCCGCTAGTCAGTACTTGATGTTGCTGATTGGGATGATTCTTGTCTGTCGGGAACAGTGGCTTGGGAAAGTAAAAGCGATCGCTTCACGCCTCCTCGACGCATCCGCCCTAAAAGCTACCTTTGCGCTCAATAGCGACATCTTAGTACGAACCTTTGCGCTTGTCTCTACTTTCGCTTTGTTCACCAATCTAAGTTCAAGTTTGGGAACAGTCGTACTAGCGACCAACACATTACTTTTACAGGTTGTAACTCTAGCCGCTTACTTTATTGATGGACTGGCTTTTGCCACGGAGAGCTTTGCAGGGATTTTTCGAGGCAAAGGCGCAAGCGAGCAGTTGCCTCTTTTAGTGCGAATCTCCGGGGCAGCTAGCCTAATCTTGGGACTCCTCTTCGCACTTGTCTTTAACCTTTTTCCAGATTCTCTGTTCAGGCTGTTGACTAACCACTCCGAGGTAATTGACCCCATTGGTAGCTATGTTGGCTGGTTACTGCCTGTTCTCGGCTTCGGGTCAATTGCTTATATGTTGGATGGGTACTTTTTGGGCTTAACAGAGGGACGTATCCTCCGAAAAGCGACAATAACTGCGGCTTTGGTGGGATTTGCTCCAGTGGCGATAGTCGCTTGGCGAGTGCAAAGTTCCCAAATATTGTGGCTGGCTCTATCCCTGTTCATGGTTGCAAGAGTGGTTACTCTTGGGGTGAAAGTACCCAGGACGTTCAACAATTAGGTTCAGGCGTTGATTGAAGCGATCGCCTTTTCTGAAAAAATCTGGCAGGGAACTATGGCGGCGCACTCCAGTTAAGCTGAGATTGAGATAATGAGGGCTGTTATCTCAAATGAGGCGAGCAATGCAGCGAATTACCGAACCGGAAGTGATGGATAGCCCCCAAGAGGCAATCGAGTATGACACGATGGACTTCACCGAAGTCAACACCAGCTTTGCCGAACGTGCCATTGAACTCGGTCCACCATCGGGTCTAATTCTCGATGCGGGTACTGGTACTGCTCGCATTCCAATTCTCATGTGCCAACAGCGTCCCCAGTGGCAAATCATCGGCATCGACCTCGCCCAATCTATGCTGGAAGTTGGCTGGAAGAATGTTGAGCAATCAGGCTTATTACAACAAATCAAGCTGGAATCAGTAGACGCAAAGCATCTGCCTTATCCAGATGCACATTTTGATATGGTAGTCTCCAATAGTCTTGTCCACCATCTACCAGACCCACTGCCTTTCTTACAAGAACTAAAGCGAGTTCTCAAGCCTAACGGTGCGATTCTCCTACGAGATTTGATTCGACCCGCTTCCTTAGAAATCCTAGACGCTATAGTTGAGACTGTTGCTGCCGACTGCAACACCCACCAAAAGAAATTGTTTGCCGACTCTCTCCATGCCGCTTTTACCCTGGATGAAGTGAATGAACTAATGCAACAGGCGGCTTTAGAAGGGGTGAAAGTCTATCAATCTTCTGACCGACATTGGACTGCCGAGCGAGCGGTTACAGTGAAGTGAAAGTTAAGGTTGCGCCAACGAGCAAGAAGCTATGCCAAGAGCGGATTTTCGCTTTCATGCAGAACTCAATCACTTTTTGCCACCCAGCCAACGGCAGGTAAGCTTTAGTCATTTCTTCAAGGGTCGAGCCTCAATTAAGGACATGATTGAGTCGTTAGGTGTCCCTCATCCAGAAGTTGACTCGATTGTGGTCAATGGAGAATCAGTCGATTTTTCTTACATTGTTCAAGATGGCGATCGCATTCATGTCCATCCCATTTCTACTTCAACTGAGGTTACATCAACTGTCTGTGTTCGACCGCCCTATCTACCTTGTTGTCGCTTTGTTTTGGATATTCATCTAGGAAAACTGGCGAACTCGTTGAGGATGTTAGGCTTCGATACGCTGTACCGCAATGACTACGCTGACGAAGAACTAGCTCAAATTTCCGCTT
>DATNQP010000139.1:0-4022 GCA_036703965.1 Leptolyngbyaceae cyanobacterium | reverse complement strand
TTTTATGGATGATTCCCGATCAGTGTATGGGCGGAATGGATTTCGACCATATGATGAGTGCCCAGTGCCTGTTCCCCTCGAAACTCTTGCCAACACTCTCGCAGAGCTTGCAGATACACGGGGATTCGATGTAGTTTCGCGGGCACTGTACACTCGTGGTGTTAACGTTACTCTCGAAGAGTACGATAACTGGGACGGTGGGATATGGACATGGTTGATTACAGTGTCCCTGTTGCCGCGTGAATGGGCTGCGTTTGATAGTAAGGAGGAACGAACCGCAGTTGAGAAAGAGCTTGCTGAACTCGCCAACGCTATTGTGGTAAGTGCTGCTCATTGTTTCACAGTTCGGCTTGCAGCGATCGCAGCCTCATCGTCTAAAGGCTTGACAAACCAAGGTCGAGCGCATTCCGCCAATCCAGCGGCTATTGAGTATGAAGGATTGCTGTTCAGATCTCAGCCAGAAGTGCTGCTATTCGTTGCTCTTCGTGACACAGGACTACCAGTCATGCCACTGCCCGTCGTGGTATCCAAAGGTCTACGCTTTAGACGAATCGAACCCGACTTTGTTGTCATTCGGCGAGGCGTGACGTTCGTTGTAGAGGTGGACGGTGATCGCTGGCATCAGGAATCACCAGCCGCAGCGCAAGAGCGCCTACGTCACTTGGAGGACGAAGGGGTGAGAATCATCCGCGTGTGTGCTGAGAACTGCAACTCACCCGATTCTGCTAGGGAGACAGCAAAACATATCTTATTGAGAATCGAACGAATATTGGAGAGTCGCTAAAGGAGAAAGCGATCGCTTAGAGTTGGGAGGTTAGAGGGTGATCGTTTGAAATAAAGATTGCAAAGAATTCGCCATTGTTCAGAAAATAGTACTCGCTCAAGGATTAGGCGTGGTCATGGAATCGCATATTCTAGAGCATTATACTACAATTATAATACAATCAGTCTCCGCATTTGTCTTAGGAGATGAATCTGTATTCAGCTGAACTCTAATTACAGATATGAGAACCCCAAAAAAATATTCGGTTCTGATTACTGAAAAGTTTCAGAAGAAAGACAAAATTTGCAACATCTGCCAGCAGGAAAAAGAGTTGTCGATTGACCATGTGCCACCTCAAGCTTGTCCACCAGCTAAAAGTAGGGTCATTTCTAAACTGCTGTATCAAATGATCGGTGATACTTCTTTTCGTCCACGACACTCTCAAAATGGTGTGACGTTTAAAACGATATGCAGTGATTGCAATAACTTGCTAGGCTCAAGGTATGATTGGGCTTTGGGAGAGTTTTCCCGAAGAATTGAGAGCTTTGTCGAAAGCAATATAAGCCTGCCAGATTCCTTTGAGGTCGAGTGCCAACCCAATGCAGTTATGCGTTCTGTTTTGGGACACCTTCTTGCAGCTAAAACCGAGACAGATGAAGTAGTTGTAGATGGGTTAATTAGACCTTGTGTAATAGAACCATCGATGCCAATCCATGACGACATTCATATCTTCTACTGGGTTTACCCTTACGAAGAGACAGTAATTTTGAGAGATTTTTGTATGCCAGCGGTCAGAGGTAGATTTCGAGATTATGGGTTCTTTAATCTGATCAAGTTTTATCCGCTTGCTTTTCTAATTACACATCAACTTCCTAACTATGAGGGCTTGTCTAGCCTGCACCAATTTAACCAGCTTCTGCCGGGTGAGAAGAGAAATGTTCAAATTAACTTGCGTTCTACGAGATACTCCAGGTTTCCCGAAGAGTGTTCTGACAATAATTTCCTTGTGTTTGCGAGAACTGCAAGAGATTCTGTGCATTCAGTTCCTAAAGCCAAAAGAAGGAAAGGCTTACTAAATCTGTGAAACAACTCAGGAGCGTAAAGGCTGCAAAGAATTTGTCATGCTTATTGCGGCAATGTGTACCCGATCGAGGACTAGATTAGCCAGGAAATCAGCACTATCTTGGCATTAACTCAGCTTTTTCACCCAATGCAACAAGTGAATTGCGATAGCGAAGCGCTGCTGCGTTTGCAAAGCACTAGCGAGTCTTCGAGCGTCAGCGCAGATCGCCACCCCTTTACTGAATTCACCCTGAAGGACAATAGCATGACCATAACTTCTAGCTCTGATAGCGTCCAGTCATCTACAAACTGGAGCCAACTCTGGTTTTCCTACGTCGCTACACTTTTCAATCTCTGCCTAATTGCTCAAGTGTTGACTGTTGGACTGGCGTACTTTTACAACCCTGAGTGGTGGAACGCTCATGTTTGGCTGGTGCGTGGCTACGGCGGATTATCACTGCTCCTGCTCTTATGGGTATTCCTGACTCCGTTTCCTCAGAGAGTGCGAAGCCTCACCGCAAGTATGCCAGTGCTGCTTGGACTGCAATTTCTCACGATTCACCTGAAGACACCTATGCATTTGGGAGTACTCCACCCACTCATTGGATTCACGCTGTTCTCTATTTCTAGCACCCTGGTTCATCGGGTACGGCGTGTCGTGTTTCCTAAACCCGATGCTGAAGACGACGCAAGTTGAGCGATCGCGCAGTTGAAGAGAGTGCTACCGTTAAGTTACATTAAATAACGGTTGCCCGATTTAAAATATAGATGCCGAAGATTGTTGACCATGAGCAATATCGCAAAGAGTTGCTCCACAAGTGCTTTGACCTGTTTGCCCAGAAAGGATACGCTTCCATCACAACTCGACAGATTGCTAAAGAGTTGGGCGTATCAACCGGAACACTCTACTACTACTTCCCACGCAAGGAGGATATGTTTGAGCAACTGGTTGAAGAAATGAGTCAAGAGTATCTCCAAATCTTCGCAAACGAATTGAAAGACGGGCAAACGCTATCAAAGCGCTTTGAGGCACTCGCCAACTTCGCAGTCAGGTACGAAGACCGCCTGATTAAAGACATCTGTATGATGGTTGATTTTTGTCAGCAGCAAGGTATCGAGGCAGTTCGCAATAACCCAGCCTTTGAACGAATCAGACAACGGGACAAGCAGGCTTTTGCCGACTTGTTTGGAATTTCAGATCTTGCCCTTGCAGACTTTGTGATGAGTCAACTTATGGGCTTGATGCTAATGCGCTTGGAAGGGAATGACATCCCAATTTTCGAGCAAGTCACACTCCTTGGAAAGATGTTGATTAGTTATATAGAAAAATGAAAAACTCAATCATCCTGCAACGGCTAAAGCCTCTTAATCGCTGGACGATCGCGCTCATTATTTCAGGGATTGCCATCACAGGTGGCTCACTCTACTACAGCATTTCCAAGTTTGGACAGAAGCCTGCCGAACCTGTGGCACCTGCACCCACTATTGAGCCAATCACAGCGTTGGGGCGACTAGAACCCGCCTCAGAGGTGGTGCGAGTGGCTGCCCCAGCAACGCTAAACAATGATCGGGTTGCTCAACTGCTGGTTAAGCGAGGCGATCGCGTCCAGGCAGGTCAGGTAATTGCGATTCTCGATAGTCGCAATCGCTTGCAAATGGCTTTACTTGAAGCACAGGAACGAGTCAGGGCCGCCCAAGCAAGACTGGCTCAAGTCAAAGCAGGGGCGAAATCTGGGGAAATTGCCGCTCAGCAAGCCGAAATTACTCGTCTTGAAGAAGAGTTGCGGGGCGAAATGGCGACTCAATCTGCCATTATTGCTCGTCGGCAATCCGAGGTTAATGTCGCACAGGCAGACTATAACCGCTATCTAGGTTTGTATCGGGAGGGGGCACTCTCGGCATCCAACCTCGACCAACGGCGGCTCACGTTGGAAACGGCACAGGCACAACTCAACGAAGCTAAAGCTAGTCAGAATCGCACGACTGACACATTGCGTGCCCAAATCAATCGAGCCAGAGCCACGCTAAACCAGATTGCCGAAGTTCGCCCTGAAGATGTCCGGGTGGCGCAAACGGAGGTTAATCAGGCAATTGCAGCTGTTAAACGGGCTGAGGCTGAGTTGAAGGAGGCAAGCATTCGCGCACCGATCGCAGGGCAAGTTTTGGAAGTTTACACCCAATCCGGTGAAGCGATCGC
>DATNQP010000138.1:0-7438 GCA_036703965.1 Leptolyngbyaceae cyanobacterium | reverse complement strand
GGTTTCGTTAATTACTCAACGATCGCAATTAAAGCCGATTTAGCATCGGGATTACGAACCGAGAGCGATGCTCTCTTCGCGTTCGCGAACCTCGGCTTCTAAGAAGCTTTGGTCTTTCATGATCTTGAGGAGATTAACGTCTGTTTCTAGTAGACAGGTGTGACCTGAATGAGGTAACACGACCACCTTGGCGTTTGGCAAATAGTTTAGCAGGCGTTCAGCTTCATGTACTGAGGGCAACAGCCGGTCAGCGCCACCAGCAATGACTAGGACAGGTTGGGTCAGTCGTCGGAGTTGAGTTTCATCGACTTCAAACTCTGTCACCATAGATATCCGCCAATTAACCGTTTTTGGCGGTACAGATTTCATGGCGTTCAGGAGGGCGCGGCGATCGCTAGGGGCGATTCTTCCCAAAGCGGATAAGAAGGGTAGAAGCCCTAAAGCGGATACTTCGTAAAAATATTCCGGCAGCCAATGACCCAATTGTGCTCCTAATCGCAGCAAAGGTCGTTGATTAAAGGAACTCGCCGGGTTGACCAAAATAATCCGGTCAAAAAGATGGGGTGACTTCAGCGCTACCTTTACTGCCAAACACCCCCCAAATGACTCACCACATAAATAAACTGAACGTGGGGGTCGCTTTTTTAGTTCCTCTTCAATTAGGTTTACGACAATGCCTGTAAGGTCTTCCCAGCTAGTTAGATCATCCGCAGGGATTGCCAGACAGCGGACATCAAAAGCATTTTCTAAACCTTCAGTCTGCGATCGCAGCAGCTGACCGGTTCCATCCATTCCCGGTAGAAACACAAATAGCGGGCGATCTGGATTTAGCCGTCTTGGTGTCAGAAAACAAGGACGACTCTTAACTTCTGGCATTTTTCACTTCCCATTCAATGACGACGTTTTCAAGTTAAGAGAGTTAGTACGAAAGCCGCACAACCTAGGAAAAACAGTCTTAAGACTGAAAACTCTGATGAAGTAATTTGGTAATTTCATCCCGGCAGGTTGTAGCGATTTGGGCTACAACCGATTTTGCCTGTTTTCCCTGATATAGTTCCCGCTGTTTCGGCGTAATCCACAACGGATGCCCGACTAATATAGCAACGCGGCGATGAACAACCATAGGATGCCAGCCGGGTTGTTCAAATAGCGGTTCTGAGGGGTCAAATAGACGCAGCAATCGCAGTGGCACAGCTGAGTTTACAGTTTCTTCTTGGGAAGCGATCGCCACCGGCAAGACTGCCAAATTCCGTACTGGGGCACGCAGCGCTAAGTGAGCAAACCCTCTATGGAACTTCCCTACCGACGAAGGTTGGGTCAAATGTACCATCGGTTGGGTTCCCTCTGGAAACACGCCAACCCACTGATGCGCTTCTAGTAGCTTACTTGCCTGTTGCAGGAAAGCCTGTTGCCTGTGTTCTGGTTCTTCTAGAGGAAAGCAACCCAGTTGCCTAACAATTTCCCGCATCACCGGCACTTGCCCCATGTAATGATGGCAAGCAATGCGAATAGGATGCCCTAGGGCGGCCATCAGCAACGGTGCATCCATGAAGCTGCGATGGTTACTCACCACCAAAACGGCGGAATCATAAGGAATGCGATCCTCATGGTAAATGAACAGCCGCGTTCCCATCGCCGCCAGTAGTAAGCGAGACATTTGTAGCGGACTATCGGAAGACATGCGTTGACGCCAGCACTCGTATCAGCTAGTTAAGTTTTCTTAACAATACTAACTAATGTTACATGTTGACAAATGCCTTAAGGTAGAAATGCTCATCTAGACAGAACCAAGAGGGTCTGTTTCCACTTAGGGCGTTTTTTCCAGATCCCAGCACTTCCCGGTGCTATGAGAATTTATTTTTTACTTATAGTTCCTTTAAGGAATTCTAAAGAACCTTGTAAAAGTGTGACGGAATATTTGTATTAATCGATACTTTCCTCGTTAAAGCTTTACGTAAAGCTGACCAGATGAAGTAACAACTAGAATAAATAATCGTAGCCATACACTAGAAATAAAAAGTAATTTATGGGAGGGCGTTTTTTTACACTCAGATGAGTCATATCGATACAAATAGAAACACATTTACTGTTACAACGCCGCTTTACTACGTAAACGACTTACCCCACATCGGCAGCGCCTACACAACAATGGCGGCAGATGCAGTAGCTCGGTTTGAAAGGCTGCGCGGAAAATCCGTGTTGTTGATTACCGGCACGGATGAGCATGGACAAAAAATTCAGCGTACAGCTGAAAGTAATGGACTACAGCCTCAAGAACACTGTGACAAAGTAGCCGCTGGCTTCGAGGCTCTTTGGCAAAAGCTCAATATCCAGTACGATCGCTTCAGCCGCACGACTTCCTCGCGCCATGAAGCGATTGTCAAAGAGTTTTTTGGGCGCGTTTGGGACAAAGGTGACATTTACCTCGGTCAACAAAAAGGCTGGTACTGCGTCTCCTGTGAGGAATTCAAAGAAGAACGCGATCTTTTGGAAGGACATCGGTGCTCTATCCATCCCAATAAGGAAGCGGAGTGGCGGGATGAGCAAAACTACTTTTTCAGACTCTCCAAGTATCAAAACCAGCTGGAAACCCTTTACGAAAAGCGACCTGATTTTATCCAACCAGAAACCCGCCGTAACGAAGTTTTAAACTTTGTCAATCAAGGACTTCAGGATTTCTCCATTTCACGAGTTAATTTGGACTGGGGCTTCCCAGTGCCAGTTGACCCCAAACATACCATCTATGTTTGGTTTGATGCCCTACTGGGCTACGTCACTGCACTGCTCGATGCGGACAGTGAGCCAACACTGGAGAATGCTTTAAAAAAGTGGTGGCCAATTAACTTACATCTCATTGGTAAAGACATTCTGCGTTTTCATGCAGTTTACTGGCCTGCAATGTTAATGTCAGCAAGTCTACCAGTAACGGAGCATGTGTTTGGGCATGGCTTTCTTACTAAGGATGGTCAGAAGATGGGGAAAAGTTTGGGCAATACCCTAGACCCAGTAGCGTTGGTCAATCGGTACGGTGAAAATGCGGCAGATGCGATTCGCTACTACTTTCTCAAAGAGATTGAATTTGGGAAGGATGGAGATTTCAATGAAACCCGTTTTATCGATATCGTCAATGCCGACCTGGCAAATGACCTGGGGAACTTGCTCAATCGGACGCTGAAAATGGTGCAGAAGTATTGCAATGCTCGTGTACCAAACGTCAGCAGTGAAGACATTCCAGCTGATAATCCCCTCAAGGAAATCGGTTTAGGATTGCGCGATCGCGTTGAGCGATCTTATGAAGCTTTGGCTTTGGGTGAGGCTTGCAGGGATATCTTTACCCTAGTTCGAGCCAGTAACAAATTCATTGATGATCAGGCACCTTGGAGCTTATACAAGCAGGGGAATTCATCAGCAGTTGAACAGGTATTGTATAGCGTCCTGGAATCAGTTAGACTCTCAGCTTACCTGCTATCACCGATTATTCCCAGCCTAAGCACCGATATTTATCAGCAGCTAGGCTTTTCAACCGACTTTAATGAAAAAACTGTGATTAACGATTATGCAACCTATGATACTCATGCAGCTTGGGGAACCTTACCCGCTGATCAAAGTTTAGGCACACCAAAACCCGTTTTTGCGCGACTGGAACAAGCGTGATTTTGTTCCGTCGTCTTGAGCATTAGATTGACCAGCGTCTGATCAAAACTCTGATTGTGTGGAAAGGAGGCATCAATCTTTTATTTACATAACAAATTGAGGCATAAAAATGATGTTGAATAACTTTAGTAATGATCCCGTTTTTACACCTGAACAAGTTTTAGAAAATCGCGGCCGCGTTGCCATTTTCATTGACGGGTCAAATTTGTTTTATGCTGCCCTGCAACTGGGAATTGAAATTGACTACACCAAGCTGCTAGTTCGTTTGACGGCTGGTTCCCGATTGCTGCGCTCCTTCTTTTATACTGGTGTTGACCGCACTAACGAGAAGCAACAGGGCTTTTTATTATGGATGCGCCGTAATGGCTATCGGGTGATTGCCAAGGATTTGGTGCAGCTGCCAGATGGCTCGAAAAAAGCAAATTTGGACGTGGAAATTGCCGTGGATATGATGGCGCTGGTGGGGTCCTACGATACAGCAGTACTCGTTAGTGGCGATGGCGATCTTGCCTATGCCGTTGATGCCGTCAGCTATCGGGGGGTTCGCGTTGAGGTGGTAAGCCTGCGCTCCATGACTAGTGACAGTCTCATCAATGTTGCCGATCGCTATATTGACCTCGACAATATCAAAGAGAGTATCCAAAAGACGCCTCGACAAAACTATACCTACCGTCCGTTGTCCGGCATTGGCATTATGGATGAGCAGGAAGAATAGTTACACCGTACCCTTCGCTCAAACGCAGGGAAAAATGACAAAGGTAAAAGGCTTTCTTGCTTTTACCTTTTGTCTTTTTGCTTTTGCTTTATTGTCTGCCTGTAAGGACCAAAGCCGCACAGAAAATAAAATAAAGCAAGATACTAGTGCGACGGAAATTGAAGGAAGCCTTGTCTTGAAAAATGTCACCCTGGAGCAGGCAGATGAGAAGGGGCGTCCTCTCTGGAAAGTCAAGGCAAAGGAAGCGATTTACACTAAAGACAAAAAAACAGCTCGGATTGAGAATCCAGCGGGCGATTTGTTCCAGGATGGAAAAGTTGTCTTGCGCGTGTCAGCGGATAGCGGAGAAATCGAGGGAGATGGTCAGAAAGTCTTTCTCAAGGGGCATATTACGGCTACTGACACCCGCAACGGCGCTGTGTTAAGGGGTGAGGAGTTGGAGTGGCGTCCTAAAGAAGATTTGTTAATTGTCCGCAACAACTTCAAGGGCAACCATCCCCAATTACAGGCATCGGCAAAAGAAGGGCGGTACTTCACTCGGAAGCAGCAGGTGGAGTTAATCGGTCAAGTCGCCGCACTATCAAAAGACCCAGACTTGCAAATGAAAACAGAACATTTGCTCTGGCAAATCAAAGAGCAGAAGGTGATTGGGGATCGTCGCCTGCAAATGGAACGGTACAAAGCCAAAACCGTGACTGACAGAGTGGAGGCAGACAAGTCTGAGGTTAACCTGCAAACCAAGATCGCAACCCTAAAGCAGAATATTCAGCTAACGTCGATAGACCCGCCGTTGTTGATGTCAAGCAATTCAGCCGTCTGGAATTTAAAGACTCAAACGGTAGTGTCAGATCAGCCCGTAAGAATTGTCCACCAGAAAGAGAAAGTCATTCTCACAGCAAACCAAGGTCAGATCGATTTGGAGCGAAAAGTTGCTAATTTAACGGGTGGCGTCCAGGGCGTCGGTAGCCGAAATCAAGCCAATCTCTATGCAAATCAGCTGACGTGGGAAATTCAGACTCAGAATATTCAGGCGTCGGGCAATGTGATTTATCAACAAGTTAATCCACCCTTTAATACAACTGGTTCCACGGCGGTCGGAAAACTTCAGGATCAAAGCGTTGTTGTCAGTAGTGGCACTGGCAACAGAGTGGTGACGGAAATTATTCCTTAGCATCACGGCAAGTTTCCGCTGTCCCTTGGCTAACGCAGCTGAAGCGCAACTACCCCTAGACCAAAGCCTGTGATGGAAGCGATCGCCAGAATCCCAAAGGCTTGCCATTCACCGTAACCCGCTGTCTGAAGATCTAACCTGACTAACGCCGCCGCCGAGAGCAGAACCAGAATACGGATAACAACCTCAAGCCAGCAAAGGAGGATAACGGCGACAAAAGCACCGACAACCACTGAAATAAAAGCTCTGGTATCCGATTGCAGCCAACTGCCGAAAAAGCTTCTAATCACCGCTAAAGGAGCAGTCAAAGCTAAAGCAATGAGCAAGCTATAAGCTGATCCCATCAGCCAGAGCCACCAAGGGATATTTGGTAGCGAAGCTAAGTCGAGTTTTCGAGTGTCGTCAGCTATCAACCAGCCAAAGACACCATATGTAAACACCAGGAGTAACAGTGAAGCCCAGGGCAGTTTCTTCACAAACAACATTGAGCTAGGCGAGCAGTACGGATGTAAGAATCTTGGAAAAGAATTTTAAACTCAGTCTTGTTGGACTAAGGCTTCTTGTTTACCAGCGCTCAAAGGCTTTAGAGCTTATGGGTATTAGCGTAGCCTGAGCATAACTCAATCGTGCCAAGTTTGTCAGACAGCAGGGAGTAAGCTTTTATGGCTTTCTTAAGTGTGATCAGATTCACAAGGGTCAGCTGATCAAGATCGCAATTCTCAGGTTGCGGCCTTTTGCATACTTAATCATGACTGAACTCTAGCCGAGTCATCAATAGGGAACACACAACTAGCCGACAGGTTCTCGCCCTTGAGACTGTCGGTTTTTTGTACACTAAAAGAACTAGCTTGAAGCTAGGGGCTAGGGAAGAGAGATTTTTATCCTTCGCTATCTTACTTAAAAACAGCCCCCCAGCAATGGCGCTGGAGGTCACATTAGACAAAAATACGCTTTTCCAAACAATCAGGACATGGCTTGAATAATGTAATCAAAGTAGGGAGCCGCTGCCAATGCATCTTCCTGACTGAGTAATCCTAGAGAAGCATTTTTTAAGCAACGGATTGATTCAGCCATCCCGGCGACTGGGACACCAAGGGAGTTGTACATTTCTCGCACCCCAATCAGACCGATTTTTTCAATGGGTTCCTTGTCACCAGACAGGACACCATAGGTAATCAGCCGTAAGTACCAGCCGTAGTCGCGTAAGCAGAGCGCCCGTTGACGCTCACCGTAGGCATTGCCACCAGGAGCGATGAAGTCAGGGCGTTTCTGCCAAAGCTGCTTACTGGCTTCGGAGACAATCTTTTTTTCATTTTCAGCTAGCGTGGAAGCAATCCGCGTCCGCTGCTCACCAGTTTTCAAATACTCATTGATGCTATTGAGTTCGCCGGAACTGGGATATCGGAGTTCGTCGTCGGCTTTGAGAATAACTTGGCTAACTACGCTCATACTATCGGGTTAACTTAGATAACATTTGTAGTTTAGCGACTCTAGGCAACACAAATAAAGGGAGGTGGATACTATGTCTACAACTCAACTACCTGGCGATCCCCATATAAGCAGGGGGGAACCCAGTCCAGACTGGCAACAAGGTCAACTGGTCGAGGTAAGCATTACAGATTTAAACGATACGGGCGAGGGTGTTGGACGTTTGGAAGGTCGGGTGATTTTTGTTCCCGATACGGTAACGGGCGATCGCGTTTTACTGCGATTGCTACGTGTCAAATCCAACTATGCCACGGGTAAGCTTATCCAAATCCTAGAAGCATCACCCCATCGCATCCGACCCAACTGCATCGTTGCTGATAAATGCGGCGGCTGTCAGTGGCAGCATATTGATTACAACTACCAGCAAGTGACAAAACATAATTTGGTAGTTCAAGCCTTAGAACGCATTG
>DATNQP010000137.1:0-5459 GCA_036703965.1 Leptolyngbyaceae cyanobacterium | reverse complement strand
ACGCTTTTGCTGCAAGTCGTAGAGGAAGATGTCACGACTCCGGTTGCGGTCAGAGGCAAAGGCGAGGTAACGACCATCACTGCTATAAGCTGGAGATTCGTCAGCTCTTTGGCTGTTGATTCCACCTGTGAGGATTTGCGGCGGTGAGTTGAACTGGATGCCGCAGCCACTGGTGATGAGTCCCGCCAGAACGATCAAAGGAATTAGGGATTGGGGATTAGGGATTGGGGATCGAGAGGGTTGTTGTAAATGCTCCACCCCTTGTAGGTGCAACCTTTCTTGTTTGAGGGAAGCAAAAAGTTTGCCGATGAGGGACGACCTTCTTACCCCATCCCCAGTCTCCAGTCCCCAGCCCCTAGTCCCTTTAATCGGCAACTTCATTGAGGCGATGTTGGTAAATCGAGCGGTTTTCCAGAACGGTCATAAACTACAATATCCCACTGACCATTTTCGCTGGATTCAAAGGCAATTGTACTGCCGTCAGCACTGATAGTTGGATTGCGGACTTCTGCTTGGAGATTTTCGGTAAGGTTGCGTAGCTGGCGGGTTTCTCGGTTGTACAGGTAGATTCCTGTACGTCCCTGGCGTGTTGCGGCAAAGACGATGGTTTGACCATCTTCAGAAACGGCTGGATGAGATGCGATCGCATCCAAAGCATTCAGTCCCGGTAAATCAATCAGATTGCGGGAAGTCGCGTCATATAAATAAACATCCTGACTCCCACGCCGGTCAGATATAAAAACAATATACCGCCCTGCCACATTAGGAGTTAATTCTGAGGAGCGACTATTTAAACTGCGTCCTGCTGGATCAAAGGGATAATCCAGCAGGCGTACAGAACCCGTACAGCTTGTTAATAAACTAGCAATGGCAATAATTGCCGATACAAAGAGGGAACGCTTCACGGTCGGGAAGATGTACTCCCATCCGGTATATCTAATTCAATATTAGGTCCCCGGTCTACCACTTCAATATCCCACTGACCGCGACGGCTGGTTTCAAAAACGATATAGCGACCATCGGGACTAAGACTAGGATTTCTTACCCAGCCGCGATAGCCGTTGGTAAGGACTTGGGAGCGCTTGGTTACTCGGTCGTAGAGTTCAATTTCTGGGCGTCCTTGGTCACTGGCAATGTAGGCAATGTAGCGACCAGTACGACTCACACTAGGATTTTCAGCGATCGCATCTCGTTGATTCAAGCGTGGTAAATCCACAAACCGACGTTGTTGCAAGTCATACATTACAATTTTGCGATCGCCATCCCGATTAGAAACAAAGGCAACAAATCGACCATTACCACTCAACGCGGGTTGCTCATCTGTATAACGGCTGTTGAGGGCAAGGGGTTCCTGGAAACGCGCTGCTGGGCTACAGGCTACGACTAAACTTGTAAGGCTCAACCCCATACCCCAGCGGAGCCACTGATAAATTAGCAGTTTGGTAGTAAATCGTCTCACCTTGAGCTGTACTGATTCAGCCTTACCCAATACGTTGTTGTTTGTTGTTGGTTGCCTGTTGTTTGTAATTACAAATAACCAATAACTAATAACAAACAACAATAGACAACCTCTTAGTAGTCAAAACGTCCTGGATTATCGCTTTCTTCTTCAGGGGGATCTATTGGTTGGTAATCGACATAATCTGCGGGTGGCGTTTCCACATCTTTAGCAGGCGGCGATGATACCCGGTCTTGCGGCGGACGACGCTTTCTTGGCCTTGAAGCCGTATCAGAGTCGCGGCTTTCTGGTCGTGAGGTCGGACGGGGACGACTAGTGCGAGCTGGTTTGTCCTCCCAGCCACTCTCTAAGTCAGCTTCCCAACTCTCTACAGGTCGTTGTTCTGGAGGGCGACTGGAAGTAGGACGAGGGCGACGTTTAGGGGGGCGATCTCCTGAACCCACTCGTTCTGAACCTCCTCGACTCTTTGAACGACGGGCTTCGCCTTCGTAGCGGTCTCTAGCGCTATTGCGAGGGTCTTCTGTGCCCCGAAGCCGACGATTTGTATAGCGCTCCTCCTCCGGCTCTAGTTGATCGTATAATTCCGCCTCTTGGTCATATCGATACACACTGCTAACGGGTCGATCGTCGTCCACAATTGGCGTTCTCTCCTTTACCGCTTTTGTAGCAACGCCGCGTAAACGAATTGCTTCATAGCCGAAAAAGATTGTAGTACCAGTCAGAAGAAACTGACCAAATTGCAGAATTGGATCAAGTCGCCATCCCTGGAATAAGAGAATAAAGCCGCACAAAAGCCCTACCGCTGCAAAAAAGATATCCTGGTCGCGTGCCAGCTCTGGACGTATTGAGCGCATAAAGTAGAGCGCTGCTCCTGCAACAGCCAGAAAAATGCCCAGAATACTGGCTGAATTCAGCCCAAAATTTACCATTGCTGCTCTCCTAAGTCAGTCCTATGGTAGCGAGTTATCCTAACAAATCTCTACTTTAACTGGACGTTCTGGGTAAAGCTTGCTGGGTTGTCAGCGCTCCTCTACTTATCAGCTTAAGGTGACGTTCTCCAAACGCCAAATCTTTAAAGATTGTGGCATGGGATTTTCCCGATTGAAGCTAACTCGCTCTGTGCTGCTTCAAGCTGAACGATGACTGGATAGAGCCGCGCTCCAGTTGAGTCCACTTGAGCGAAACAGGGCAGCAAGTAACTCAGCTGCCCTTTGCTTCAGTTGAGGTTTAAGAATTCACGGGTCAAGTTTAGGAACGTTGGATTTTATCCTTTTGGCTAATAAAGATTAGTGCAATTGTTGCGGGGATAACGATAATCACAGCACCTGCCAAGAGACTGTACAAAAAGTTTGCTAATGAAGGAGTCATAGAACTTCAACCCTTTTTGATATTCTTCATACTAATTCTAATGGTCGGTTCCCCCCTTGAGAAGTCTGTCTATTGTGGAGTTTAAGGTCGCACCCTGAGCTACCGTTTCGGCAAGTGAGCCTGGATAGGTAGTAAATTCAAGAGTCAGAGATTTTTTAGCACCCTTGGGGATGTGCGATCGCACATCCCCACTTGTGGCAGCGACCTGGGTGTCATTGGGTCAATCTTGATGGCTTGTATGAGAAAGCTCCTTTCACATTTGTCATAAAGCTTAAAATTAGAGTAATTATTGTCAGAACTGCGCTTTAGCCCAAACATGGACTCCTGCCTGACCAGAAGAAGCAGGGGAGCAGGGGAGCAGGGTGCAGGGTGCAGGGGGACAAGCCCTGTTCCCCCTGCCGTGGAGTGGAGAACAGCGCTCCGAAACAAGGGTATCAAGCCCCGCTCATACCCTTCGGGGTTGAGCGCATCGAATCAGGCTTTGGTTCAAGCCCCGTCTGTATTCGTCCCGTTCGGCTGAGCGCTCACGTCGAAGCCCCTGCTCCCCTCCCCCATGCCCCCTGCCTCTTTGTTGACCTTCATCCGTAACAACTCATGACTGCGGCTACTCTTACGACCTGGACTCTCGGTCCTCTCCTAGGACTGATGATCTTTTTGTTTATCTTCCGGATTGTGCTTACCTGGTATCCTCAAGTAGACCTAAATCGCTTTCCGTTTAATTTAATTGCTTGGCCGACGGAACCCTTCTTGGTACCAGTACGCAAAGTTGTGCCTCCAATTGGAGGTGTTGACATTACTCCGATTATTTGGGTGGGGATTTTCAGCCTGCTGCGGGAGATTCTCTTGGGTCAGCAGGGACTGCTAACGATGATGCATTGAAGCCAGCAGGTCGGTGGAAATAAATATTATTGGTTTTAGGGATTAGGCATTAGAGATTAGGAACCCCAATCCTTACCCAATCGCTTACCGTTAGCGCTGGGCAGAGAGCATCATCTGCTCGACAAAATTGGTATAAACTTCACCCTCCAGAAACGCTGGTGTCTCCATGATTTTTTGATGGAAACCAATCGTGGTGGGGACACCAGTAATGGCGCACTCCCGCAAGGCTCGTTTCATCCGCTTAATTGCCGCGTCACGATTCGGTGCCCAAACGATTAACTTGCCTATTAAGGAGTCATAGTAGGGCGGAATTTCGTAATCGGTGTAGACATGGGAATCCATGCGGACGCCAGGACCGCCTGGTGGCAGGTAACCGCTAATTCGTCCTGGCTGGGGACGGAAGCCGCGATCGGGGTCTTCGGCATTAATCCGACATTCAATGGCATGGCCTTTGAGGACAACCTGGTCTTGGGTCAGCTGCAATTTCTCGCCCTGAGCAATGCGAATTTGTTCGGCGATCAAGTCTAAACCCGTGATCATCTCAGTAACGGGATGCTCAACTTGAATACGGGTGTTCATTTCCATGAAGTAGAAGGCTCCTGAGGGATCGAGGAGAAACTCGACTGTACCCGCACCCACGTAGTTGATGGACTTGGCAGCCATCACAGCAGCAGTTCCCATTTTTTCTCGGAGTTCGGGGCTAAGGCGTGGGCTAGGGGCTTCTTCGAGTAGCTTCTGATGACGCCGCTGGATAGAGCAGTCTCGCTCACCCAGATGGATAACATTGCCGTAGCTGTCAGCTAAGATTTGAAACTCGATGTGGCGAGGACGTCCGATAAATTTTTCCATATAGACGCCGGGATTACCGAAAGCGGCTTCCGCTTCTCCTTGAGCGGCAAGGAAGAGCTTGATCAGTTCACTCTCCTCATGGACTAAGCGCATACCACGCCCACCCCCACCGGCAGTTGCTTTGATCATGACAGGATAGCCAATTTTAGGTGCGATCGCTTGTGCTTCGCGCTCACTCATCAGCAATCCTTCACTCCCCGGTACGGTTGGAACACCGGCACGTTGCATGGTTTCTTTGGCTGTGGATTTA
Organism: Leptolyngbyaceae cyanobacterium; assembly: GCA_036703965.1. Taxonomy (GTDB): domain Bacteria; phylum Cyanobacteriota; class Cyanobacteriia; order Cyanobacteriales; family Coleofasciculaceae; genus DATNQP01. The sequence goes on along the minus strand of DATNQP010000137.1, from coordinate 654 downwards.
TCACCCATTGCTCGAATGGCTTCGGGCGTCGGACCAATAAAGGAGATCTGATGATCGGCACAAATTTCGGCAAAACGGGCATTCTCTGCCAAAAAACCGTAGCCCGGATGAATGGCAGTAGCGTTGCGAGTCAGGGCAGCAGCAATGATATTAGGAATATTTAAATAACTTTTGCTACTGACGGATTCACCGATACAAACAGCTTCGTCCGCCAGTTGGACATGAAGGGCGTGCCGGTCAATGGTGGAGTGAACGGCAACCGTTGCAATCCCCATTTCTTCGCAGGTTCGGAGAATCCGCAGGGCAATTTCCCCGCGATTGGCAATTAAGATTTTTGAAAAGTGCATACAATAGCGCTGCTACATCCGTATCAGATAGGATAGAGGCATCGTGTACCTCGTTTATTAATTTTTCTGTTGAAGTTGTGCCATACCCACCCCTTGGAAGAAAAACTCTTCTATAGGAAAGAGCTGGGAAGTCAGGCAATAAATATGCTAAATTACGACGGCATACTTTTTGATACACTAGATAATTAGGCGGTTGTGGTGGAATTGGTAGACACGCACGCTTGAGGGGCGTGTGGCGAAAGCCTTGCGAGTTCGAGTCTCGCCATCCGCATTTTAAAAGTTTTGAGTCCTCCACAGGACACGCTCT
>DATNQP010000136.1:0-6078 GCA_036703965.1 Leptolyngbyaceae cyanobacterium | reverse complement strand
TCAAGCTTAAAGTGAAATGATATCAGGGAGTCGGAGAAGCCTCTGTTGAGGGACTTGACGTGGGGGTTGGGGAAGCCTCTGTTGAGGGATATGGCTGGGGGCGAATTAAGTTCTTGGATCTGTAGAAGGTTTCTAAGCTATCGCGATCGCCTACAAAGCGCCAGTGCCACGGCTCATAATTAACCTTTTGAGGATTGTCCTTGGGGAACGACAGCTCGAAACTGTAGTAAGGCGCATTCTTCTCAAGCCATTTGAAGGCAGCGGTATTCTCAAAGTTAGGATTTAGATTTGTTGCGGGTGTTTTACCATCGCCAATATCCAAGGCATACCCGGTGTGATGCTCACTATAACCAGGAGGTGCACTGACTTCTGCTCGCTTCGTTGTCACCTGTCCCCGTTGCGCCTTGACATCAAAAAACACATGCTGCTGGTCTGTAATGGAACGGAAACCAGAAATTGGTACTAAAATTACACCATTTTTCCCAGCAGCAACTGACATAGCTTTAAATTCTTTAGCCGCCGCAGCACGGAGTTTGATTTGACCATCCCTTGTTATGGGTTCGAGTTCCGATGCTGGCGCTTCTTTATAGGGAAAGTGTCCCAGGACGGTATTTGCGTTACTGGCATTGCGTTGTGTTGTGCTACCAGCGGATGCTTCTGGGGAAGATCCTACAGTTGTCTGGGGTTTAGGCGCTGGAATTGACAGCCCAATGCCTAGCGCGATCGCTCCTAGTGCCAATATCCCACTAATCAGCCAGACTGGCTTCAACCGATACCGCCGTCTAACATCCGGTGTATCCCGCAGCGCCTCCGGAATATCGTCTTCTGGTGGCACTGAGAGCTTCGCTGGTTTGCCTGGGAGACCCGCGTTATTCAAGAATTCACTCCTGCACTGAAAATCAATATTTAACTTACCGAATTCTAGACCGTCGCTAGTCTATAAGCAGCCGAGTCCTGTCTATCTTCTCGCCCAATTATTATTTTTCTGTATGGTGCTAACTTATCCGGAGCAATTTTGATTGGGTGCATCGGTGTCAACTTAACTAGATGCCTAGACTACCCAGATATGCTCACTGGCTCGATGCTCTAGGTTTCCCGCTCATCCAGTCTTGGTTTGCATCTAGCAAGCTTTGCCACCACATTGATTAACTCATCGGGTTCAAAAGGCTTAGGCAAATGAACCTGAAAACCTGCCTCTAGAGCTAACTTCCGGTCTGATTGGCTGGCATAGGCGGTCAGAGCTACAGCTGGCGTGTACTCTCTTCCCTGTGCTTCGAGTTGCCGTACTTGGCGGATAAGAGCATAACCGTCAACCTTGGGCATCCCAATATCACTCACTAAAACATCTGCTCGGGATTTTGAAAGCAAGTCGAAGGCTTCACTAGCTGAGGCTGCTGCCATGACTTGTGCTCCACTGTGCTCAAGAATGGTAGCGAGCAACTCTCTGGCATCGGCTTCATCATCAACGATAAGCATCCGCAAGCCAGAGAGGGGCAAAGGGCTAGGAGCAAGAGGCAAAGGAAAACCTTCCGACTCTTTCCTCTCACCTCTGACTTCTCGCCTCTCGCCTCGACGCACTCGCCTCTCACCTTCAAAGAGCGGTAGCTGCACTGTGAATGTCGCCCCCAGCCCCTCGCCCTGGCTTGACGCTTGAACAGTGCCGCCGTGCAGTTCCACTAGAGAGCGGACAATTGCAAGACCCAGTCCCAGTCCGCCGTAAGATCTTGTACTGCTGCTGTTCTCTTGGCGAAAGCGCTCAAATACATAGGGCAGAAAGTCGGGAGCAATACCCTTGCCTGTATCACTGACCTGAATCTGAGCGTAGGAGTTAGAAGGTTGAAGGTTTGAAGGTTGTTCGCCGTAGGTGTTCTTGAAGGGTAGGTTAAGAGGTTGATTTGATGGCGTTAGCGTTAGGGAAGCGGTAGTAGCGTTAGGAGCGTCACCTTCAATGTTTAAATTTTCAACCTTTAACCCTTGAGAATCTGCTAACCGGTTAACTCTCTCCAGTCTTACTTCGACTTGCCCACCCTTAGGAGTGAACTTAATGGCGTTAGCGAGCAAATTCCACACTACCTGCTGCAAGCGAGTAGCATCACCCCAAACCGGTCCTGCTGATGAATCGAGGAAAAACTCAATTTGAATTGTCTTTGCCTCGGCGGCTGGGCGTACAGCCTCAATGGCTGCTTCAATCACGGAAACCAGTTCGCAAGCACAGGCAGAGATGTGGAGCTTGCCTGTCATAATGCGCGAGACATCAAGTATATCTTCGATGAGAGCCGCTAGAGACTTGGTGTTACGGTCGATGGTCTCTAAAGCACGAGCCATCTTTGCTTCATCGAACTTCCGGGTTTGGAGTAACTGAGTCCATCCCAGCATGGCATTGAGGGGTGTACGCAACTCATGGGAGAGAGTGGCGAGAAATTCGTCCTTAGTACGGTTAGCCGCTTCTGCTGCCTTACGTGCCGCTTCGCTCTCTGCCCGTGCCTGTCGTTCGGCTGTATACGCTCTTGCACGTTCAATCGCCTGGGCACACTGTTGCGCCAGAGCCTGCATGAAGGCGCAGTCATCCTTGCTAAACGTCCGAGCTTTAGGAAAGCTAAAGCCCATCCCTCCTAGTGTGCGCCCCTCGACAATCAGTGGCATGTCGGCCCAGGCATTATGGTCGTGATTGGTGGTGAGGTGTGGGTAAGCTTGAGTCCAGACTTCACGCGATTCTATCAACAGGGGCTTTCCAGTCCGCACGGCGTCAGTAAGGGGTATAGACGCCGTGAGCGGGTAAAGGCTCCCTGTATCTAAGATCTCCTGCGGATAGCCGAGGGCACGCACGACTTCCAATGTCTGATTGTGGTCGGTCATGAGGGCAATAAAGCCAGCGCAGGCATCCAGAGCCGCTAACCCTTGATTGACAACAACTTCAGCCACTTGTGCTGGGGTAAGAGCTTCACTGAGGGCGGCGGTAACCGCTTGCAAACTGGCGTTGCGTTCAGCTGTCTCTTCAGCAACCTGTTTTGCCTCTTGGGTTTGACGGTAGAGCCGCGCATTATCAACGGCTAAAGCAGCGCGACGAGCCAAATCCTCGACCAGGGGAAGGTCTGCTGGACTATACTGATGACCGGACTCAGCCGTCACAAACGTAATTGCACCTAAGATTCGCCCACGGGCAACCAGAGGCACAATTATATAGGACTTCAATCCCAGCTCACGCAGTATTTGCAGATGCTCAGCGTCCTGAGCAGCGGCTACCAAGTCAGGGTCAGTAATCTCGGCACGAATTGCCGACTGACCAGTACGCAATACCCACGACAGCCCCCTAGAGGAATTTGGATCTTCTGGATAGCGACGATTTAGCTCCCACCCCAGCTCCTCTTTTGACGGCTCTGAATGGGCGACAGCAACGCAACGAATGACTTGGTCTTCACCGAGAATATTAATGGCACACCAATCAGCAATGTAAGGTACTACCAGCTTCGCTACACTTGCGAGTGTAGTTTCATAGTCGAGTGAGGAAGCAAGCACTGTACTTGCCTCAGCTAAGAACGCAGATTTTCGCTCTTGCCGTTCTGCCTCAAGGCGAGCCGTTTGCTCACAAATCAATTGTGCCCGCTCTTCCTCTGCCCGCTTGCGTTCGGTGATATCTCGATAGATGCCAACGAAACCTACAAGGTTACCTGAGTGATCGTAGACAGTTTTAGCCGTTGTTTCGATGGGAACTTCAGAGCCATCTTTTTTGAGGCAGATAATTTCCCCGCAAAATGCCCCCGTTTCCTGAATGTTTTTAATAACCCTAACCGTCGTTATCGCTTTGATGTCCGGGCGATGTAGGAAATTCGCTGGCTGACCGATCGCTTCAGCGGCAGTATAGCCAAAAATCTGTTCGGCTTTTCCCATCCATTTGAGGATATTTCCTTCCAGGTCAGTTAGCAAAACCGCATCCGGCATTTGGTTCAAGACTTCATCAGAAAGACGCAGCGCTGCTTCTGATAGCTTGCGTTCGGTGATATCCCGTTGCACAGCGATCCAGTGAGTATAGTAGCCCTGTTCATTGGCTACGGGTACAATGCTATTTTCTACCCAAAACTCAGAGCCATCTTTGCTGTAATTGATCAACTCCACCACAATGGGTTGCCATGTCTCTAAGGCTGCCCGAATTTTATTTAATTCTGCGCGATCGCTTTTTGGCCCCTGTAAAATCCGTGGAGTTTTACCCAGTACCTCCTGTGGAGTATATCCAGTCATGCGACTGAAAGCTTCATTGACATAAATAATCCGGGGTCCGGGTTTGTCAATCGGTTCAGCTTCTGTAATCAAAATCGCATCATTGGCATTGACAGCTACCGACTCAAGGAGTCGCAAGCGCTCTTCTGCATGCTTGCGCTCGGTAATGTCCTGAATGAGAGCCACGAAGTAATCAATCGATCGATCAGCCCGACGGACACAACGAATTGAGATGTTCGCGTAAATTACTTGGTCGTCTTTGCGGATAAACCGCTTGTCCATCGAATAGCCCTCGCCAGTTCCCGCTAAAACCTGGTTGAACTGCTCCAAGTCAGCCGCCAAATCCTCCGGGTAAGTTACATCAACCCACGTCATTTGCATCAGCTCATCCCGGTCATACCCCAAGATGTCGCATAGCTTGTGATTGACTTCAAGCCACCCTTTTTCTGGTGAGGTGATGGCGATACCGATGAGAGGCAGTTCAAAATAGCTGCGGAGGAGAGCCTCGCTTTGCCGCAACGATTCCTCTACCCGTTGACGTTCCGTTCGGGCAGCTTCGCTAACAGCAATTTCCTCTCTTAAAGACTCATTCGCTTTTGCTAACTCAGCGGTTCGTTCCTCCACCCGTCTTTCTAACTCTGCTGCTAGCTGTCGGAGTTCCGACTCGGCTTGCTTGCGATCTCTGCGCTCCTTTGCCTCACGCAATGCCCGCTTCACGGCTGGAGCAAGCCGCTCTAGTCGTTGCTTTAGCACGTAGTCCGTGGCACCACTTTTCAACGTTTCAATTGCCAATTCCTCACCAAGAGTCGCCGATACAAAGATGAACGGCACTTCCGGGCAAGTGTCTTGTGCGATTTCCAGAGCCGAAATGCCATCAAAGGAAGGCAATGAATAGTCTGAGAGAATCAGGTCAAAGGAGTCTTCGTTTAGTGCTTTAAGGAAGTCAGGACGTGTCTCTACTCGCACCAGTTCGCACTCTATCCCACCATCGGTCAAATTCGCCTGGATAAGTTCTGTATCTAGCAGGCTGTCTTCGAGCAGGAGGATACTCAGCATTTCCACGGGCTTTTACCTCTTAACTTATCAGCTATTGCGTAGAGAGGACAAGGAGCTGGGGGGCGGCTGATTAGTCACAGCCCAGAAAAGCCCCAGTTCCTTGATCGCGTCAACAAATTCGTGGAAATCTACTGGCTTGACCACATAAGCATTCGTCCCTAGGTTGTAGCTGTTAATGAGATCTTGCTCTTCGCGAGAGGAGGTCAATACTACTACAGGAACCATTCTCAGTTTTGAGTCTGACTTCAGTTGTGCTAAGACTTCCAACCCATCTACCTTTGGTAGCTTTAGATCGAGCAGCACTACGACTGGATCGCCTTCCATCCGCAATCGAAATACTCCGCGTCGATAGAGGTAATCTAACGCTTCCTCTCCGTCTCGCACAACTACTACTTCATTCGCCAGACGGTTTTCTTCCAACGCTGCCAGGATTAACTCCACATCGTTCGGGCTGTCTTCAACTAGCAGAATTCTCTTTAATTCATGCATTCATCCCCCCTTTAAAAGTTGGTGATAGGTGATAGGTGATAAGTGATAGGTAATGGGTAGGCTGTTGAGCATCTCAATTTCCGAAACCATCTAAGTCAGTCAAGGGTTTCAGCCTCTAAAATACGCAGTTTAAATGCTGAACAGCTTAGGTCTATACCATCACCCATTACCCAGTTACGTAAGCTTTGGCAGTGAGAAATAGAAGGTAGCTCCGCCCTCTACTGCACCCTCTGCCCAAGTTCGACCTCCATGGCGCTGAATAATTCTCCGGACGTTGGCAAGTCCAATACCAGTCCCCTTAAACTGTTGCTCGCTGTG
>DATNQP010000135.1:0-4106 GCA_036703965.1 Leptolyngbyaceae cyanobacterium | reverse complement strand
AGACGAAATGGCGATGGGGAAGTTTATGCCTATCTCCCCACGAGCACTTCTTCTGGCACCTCACTAGGTCGGGGGAATTGGCGTTTTCAACCAGGAATTTGGTACCACTTGGAGCAGGAGGTACAGCTAAATCAGCCCGGTGTACCAAACGGTCGTATTCGAGTTTGGTTAGATGGTAAGCAAGTTCTTGATCAGCAGGGGCTGACGTTCCGAACAGTTAGCGCACTCCAAATCGAGGGCATATTCTTCTCGACTTTTTTTGGCGGCGATGATCCATCTTGGGCAACCCCTAAAAATGTGTATGCAGACTTCGCCAATTTCTCTGTAATGGCTGTTAATTAAGAGGGATAGAGGACTGAAAACCTGATTCTTTCGTTCTTCTTTACTCCCCTTTCTCCCCTAGTGGGAGAAAGGGGTTGGGGGATAGAGGGGGATCGAGTGGCAGTCCTCGCCACCATGCACCAAAAAGAACGAGCGATCGCGATCATGGAGTGTCTTACAAACGGTCGTTACGGGAGCAGTTCGAGCAGATCAAGCAGATCTGAATGAGCCATTTCCCCCAATCTCACACCTTCTGGAAGGGTAATCGTACCGAGCATTCGCCCATTGCGGTGAGTGCTAACCCTTTCTGGTGGAGTGCGTAGGGGGTTAAGAACCCACTCTGCCCCATCAGGTGCAATGAGTCTTCTTTCGTAGGGGTTGCGACCAAGCTCTTTTATCTCATCAAAAGTTGGGGGTGAAAACGGTTCGCCTAATGGAACCCACATGGTGTTTCTCTCGTTTTCGGGATCGTGAAAGTCTAGATTTGCAGATGATACGGTACCTTCAGGCAGCGAGCGTACCTCGCTGATCCTCCAAGCCCACTTAGTACTACCCACCTGCACTGAGCCGCTATCCGGATACCCTTGAACCACGAGTTTTCTCCCTTCGTCTCCTATGTGCTTGATGTCTTCCTTCTCTTCTGCCTTTATCTTTACTTTAGTGTAATGGCAGAATATCTAATTTAATGGTGTCATGTTCATCCGGTCTTCAGCGGGGCAAGACGCTGTGGATAGTACTGTGTATATACTTTTAATAAGGCAACTTTACTCAGTATTATCTGTCTCATTGTTATCTGGGGAAGATTTATTAAACCAGTCCTGAGTCATCTTAGAACTATCTATCAGAATTTGGACATATTCCTCATGACGCACTTGAGCAAGCCTTACCAAATCTGCTGATATATTAGATATTCGTTTTTTATTGATTGAACTATTCTTTGGCGCTCCTCTGAGGAAGACGCTGTAGTCTTTGATAGAAATGCTGAACGTAAGAAGCTGCCACCGATTACAATCTAAGGCAAGCAGTCAGTGAAGAGGAGGCAATATGAGTGAAAAAGCAATGTCGGAAGCGTTGGATGCGATCTATGATGAGGCAATGAAGTTACTCCAGCACGAATTACCTGAAGAAGTAATAAAAGGACTAGATTTGATTGTCTCTATAGCTCGATATAAGTCCGATATTCGCCCTAGCCAGGAGAAGCAAAGCGATTAGAGGATTAGGAGCCGAATAGAAAATATATCGGCTTCATTACCATCTAGTACGCTAATGATGTAGTTCAGTTTAAAAAATGTAAGGATTCATGTTAGAAGCTGAAATCATTAATCAATTAAAAAGAGTTACGGGTTCCTTTGAGGTCTACCACAAAACATCTTTTGAGTGTTACAGAAAAGCAAAAGATGGCAGCGATCAGGAAGTGCTTGTGGAGATATTAGATGCTGGCCCAGATGTAGACCCACAACGCCGTTACCAATGTGTGGCTACAACAAAAGATGGCAAAATGGCAACCGGAAATCCTGCTCCCTCTATCGACGTGGTGCTATCCCTAGTTCATTGGCATGACTTAGATAACTAGCGACAGCAATAACAGGTAATTCAAGCACAGCATAGATTCCTGTAACGCACGGCATTGCCAAGCCAATAATCAGGTTTGTAAATTGGTATCGAGTAAATACCTCAATTAAATTATTACTCATCCTCAAATATTCCCTCAGATCGCTTTTCTTTTAGTAACTCCTTTAGACTTATCACCTGTTCCATCAGTTTTTTCTCCAGCTCAATCACTTCAAATCTATAGCAGTTTGCAATTGAGTGAGGTGCATCTGTAGGGGCGAACAGCGGTTCGCCCTTACCCAGACACGTATTCCATGAAGCCTGAACATCGCTATACATTCAACCTGTGATTATGCCAATTAGATGTATAGCAGCTTGTACATCTAATTGGCATGAGGAAAATCTCTCTTTCCTAGCCCTCAGCATCGACGCCCAATGCCTCTATTTTCAAGGTAGCTTTACGAAGCAGGCTTGGCTAGGAGAAGACCTCCCATTTTTGTATTCACCGCATCAATGATCAGAATCTAATTGCGATCGCTTTTATCGTCCATCCCCACGTACTCTACTTTCACATCCTTAGTTTTACGCAGAACCAAAGACTGACCGAGACCTTTCTCCAACTGAAGGTTTTTTAGAGAGGATTGCACTACGTTTTCCAGAACAATACTGTCCACAGTAGACGCCGCCGTTGTTTGAGGGGGTAGATGGCGCACTGTGAAACCACTCAGCTGTACATTCTGAACCTTGTTGCGGGAAACCTTAGTTGCTTGAGAGTTAGTTAAAGCTGCTTGAGAAAGAGGATGTGCTAAAGGTCGAATCAAAAGTACTGCTTCTCCCACCTTGTCGCCAAAACGGGCTTGCAAGATGGTTCGCCCCACCCCTTGTCCTTTAATAATCGTCTTACTGCGGTTAATTTCCAAAGGGCGGAAGAAATCCAGTTCACCGATGGGTAGATGAATTTGTACCTTACCTTGAGCAGGCAGGTTGGCGATCAAAGCTTGCAGGGGTGCTGAGTCATCCTTGCCATCAGTAGGAATGATGCCGTAGTCAATCGCTTCAATGATTTGGGCGGGAGCGGTTTGAGCGACAACTTGCTTATTCCACCACAATCCTGCCAAATCTTGCATCGGATTGAGAATGCCAGCCAGGGAAAATAAAATAACTCCAAAGAAAAATAGCTGTGAGATGTAAAGGTAACGGGATGTGCCGACCTTCGCAACTCGCCTCCACCCAGAACCGTCAGCGGAGATACTTTGATTGCCTCGGTTAGACCATTTTTGTTGGGCAAGGTTCATCTGCGTCCAGATTTTAATCAGGCAGGAACTCCACTGAGAGAGGATAAAAATCGGTAAATGAATTGGCTTGAGTTGAGACTGCCTTCCCCAAAACATAACGGTCAGCATCAGAGGGCGAGTGAAGAGAATCCAAGAGGCAATAAGACCTGCCAACAACCAGTTAGCTTGGAGTAGACAAATCAACAACGAACCAGGAGTGACCAGAGAGTACCAAAAGCTGAGGCGTTGATCGATCAGACACCACCACATGAACCAGCCGTTCTTTTTGGGACCAAGACCGATCGCGCGATCGCTATTCCGCAGCATGTTGCCATACCAGCGCCGCATATTTTGGTAGGCACGGTTCATCAACGAACCTGAAATCGTTTCAATAGAATAGACGATTACATCCGGAATGTAGAGCATGTCGTAACCGCGCTGCAACAGCCAGTACCAGGTGCTTTTGTCGTCTCCCGACAGAAACTTAAACTTCCCCCAGAGCCAATCATCGAGTGTGTCATTTTCCAGGATGTCAGCAAAGGTCGAATCCAAAGCCGCCTCCGATCTAAACAGAGAAAAGCGTCCCGTCAGGCACATCACTTTTTGCGAAAGAGAAACGGAACACATTTGGTAGTGACGCTGAGACAGCCGTAAGTGGAACCACTCGGAGAATAGGTATGAACCCTTGACAATTGGCAATTCATCGGTCGTTAGCGCTCCCATTTTCGGGAATATCCGAAAGAAAGGCAGGCAGCGACGCAGAGTGCCTTCTGTTAGCTCTGAGTCTCCATCCATCAGGGCAACAATGGTGTCTTGGGGCAGATTTAGGCGGGCAAGTTCTCGTAAACCATCTGCCATTGCTTTGCGCTTACCTTCGCCAGTTTGCACCATCTGGATGAGGCGAATACAACTCAACTCAGGGTCAACTGATTTGAGAACCTGAAGGATAGCGGCGTTTTC
>DATNQP010000134.1:0-3656 GCA_036703965.1 Leptolyngbyaceae cyanobacterium | reverse complement strand
CAAGGTTTTACCCTGGTCAATTGCCTTTTTATATTGTTCAGACTCCAGAATTGAGGGCAGGATGGGAATACCCCCAGCGACTTCACGCATTCCTTCAATGCTTTTTCGACTCTGGTGGGCTTGAGTGCGACCCGTCCACCGATCCCGAAAGGGGAGGATACCTAGTACAGAACCTGTAAAAGCATCCATTTCTTGAAGTTCCTTTACTAACTCCAAGGTTCGGATTAACGAGTTTAATCCTTTTGAGGATGCCTCAGCGGGAATCAGGATGTGGTTGGCAGCACCGATAGTGGTTAGACAAATTTGAGATCGCTGGGGAGGAGCATCAATGATACACACGGAGAATAAATCTGCTACTTCTTTTAATCGCTTCCCCAAGACCACTGCACCCATCCCACTGCCTGAGAGGAAGTCTTGTGCATTATCAAGCGCCTCGTCAGAGGGAATCAGCCAGAGATTGGAGCCAGCTTCATAGATTCCATCTTCTACTCGTACCTGCTTTTTAAGGACTTCCAGCAGTGTGGGTTGGTTGGGCTGAACTTCGTGACCGAGATAGAAGGTGAGGCTGGATTGGGGGTCGGCATCGATCATTAACACTCGGCGACCACACAGAGCGATCGCTCGTCCCAGAAATATGGATGTTGTTGTTTTTCCTTGTCCACCTGATAAGGAAACGCACGCGAGTGTGATCACTGTTTGTCTGAAAGCAATTTAGTCAAATCATACATCTAAATTTTAGTCATGGCGTAATGACCTTTATTACTAAAGACTAAAATTAGTATTTACGTCATTTAATAATGTCGTCATTCAGTCAAGGTGCCACTGTTCTGTAATGCGAGGCATGAAGCTTGTATTCCGCTGTCATTGTTAACGGTTCCCAATCTTGTCACAACCGCTTATAAAGGGTCGCCAGTTGTCGGACGCGGCAAAGCTTGAGGAATTTCATTACAAGTGGCGGTGATTTGACACCTTTGGTTTTTCTTGCAGAAGTCCTTGAGAAAGGTGGCTAGTTCCGGTTTGACATTGGTGTCAGAACAAACAGCAGGACTGGCAAAGCCGCAGATATTTCTTAAATCCAATGTCCTGCCGTCTGTAGTTTTCATGTAGCAAAATGGGGTATTGCCATCTGAGTTTTGAACGACTGGATAGTTGAGGGGGAGGCCGAAAGCTGTCTGTGCTGTGAAGCAAATCAATACGGTTGTCAGAGTAGCACTGCGGTAAGGAAGCTTAGGCATTGTGTCACCGAGTCGTAAAAACTAGAGTTGTTGAGGCGGATAGACTTCCTTGCCAAATAGGCGATGGGTTTGGCTGCGCCAGTTTATTTAAGTGGATTGAAAATTAGTGGGGAGTTTGGGAAGCGATCGCACGGGCTACGGCAAAAGCGATTGCTTCCTGTGCTATTGGCTGACCTAGAGCGGTTGCTTCAATTGGCGCAACGACCCCGGCTCAAGGCAGAATAAAGCGGGTGGGATTACTGGCAGAGATTGTTCTCGTCCTGTACAGGTAGTCATAGGGACCGCCGAAGTTGGCTGAGTAACTCGACTCAGAAATCAGGATTGTACCGTTGGAGTTTACCCGTTCAACGACAGCCACATGATCCGAATCCCATTGCGCGATCGCTCCGACTTGTGGTGTTCTTGAAGTTGGGATGTTTGCGTTGCGTGCTTGAGTTCCCCACTCTTTAGCATGGCCTGTCATTTTATCGACATTGGCGGCATTACGACCGAGTTGTTTGGCACGTCCATTGGCATACCAGGTGCAATTTCCTTTGGATTGTCCGAGTTTGGGGTTAGGAGGATTGGTAGAACTCGGTGCATAGCCAGAGCGCCAAAATGGGTTATCTTGACGGTACACCGCTAATGAGAAATCTGGCTGTCCGGTAGAAGTTGGAGTGCATTTAGGCTGGATTGGAGGATTGCTGGGCGGATACCCAATCATGTAAGCACTGGGAACCCAACGTTCTTGATTATTAGTTCTCTGTTTGAGCCGAAACCAAAGTGCATCTGGCTTGCCAGTCCAGAGGTCATTGACGCTTTCGCCGTAAGCCCAGCCATCAAAATCAATCATTGCAGGACTTACGCAACTGTCACATGCGATCGCTTTGCAAGGGAACAGCGATCAGGAGCCTTGACTGCCGCACTAGCAAAGAGCGTGAGAGTGTAGAAGGTTCACCCTGACAAGCTTTCTGTTGTTGAAAGGTAGTGTTGCGATCGCACACCACCTTGTTGGAAAATTACGCAAGCGAGTAGAACCAAACAACAAGCAAGCATGTACCCTGTGGCTTGCCGCCATAGCACAGTGAGCATCTATAGCACAGTGAGCATCTAGGCAATGAAATTTACCTGCGCTAGATTACTGCCAATATTTATTAAGTAGCCAAATCAATTACACTCTTACTAACTTAGCAGATCATCTAGAACCCTTGAGCCACGATCGAGTTAATCGTTATTTGAGGCGCTCTCAAACTGACACCAAGTTTGCTTTGGGATAATGTCAAAGCCTTAATTCAAATCGCTGAGAATGCCTATGTAATTTTTGATGATACGGTTTTGGACAAAAGATATGCTCAAGAGATTGAACTGACTAGGCGGCAATATAGTGGGAATGAACACGGGATTGTGCGGGGCATTGGTGTAGTTAGCTGTATTTATGTCAATACGGAAACAGGACAGTTTTGGGTAATTGATTATCGCATCTATAACCCAGATGGGGATGGAAAGAGCAAGTTAGACCATGTGGCAGAAATGCTGCAAAGCTTGATTTACCATAAGAGCCTGCCTTTCCGCACAGTCTTGATGGATAGCTGGTATGCCACAAAAGACTTGATGCAGTATATTGATAGTTTAGGGAAATACTATTATTGTCCTCTAAAAAAAAATCGCCTAGTTGATGATACAGGAGGAGTGGATCAGTATAAGAAAGTTGAGTCCTTGACCTGGAGTAAAGAGGAACTAGAACAAGGGAAAATTATTAAGATAAAGACGTTTACTTTAAATAGAAAGGTGAAACTTTTCCGAGTAGTTGTCTCTACCGACAAGACGGAATTTGTTGTGACCAACGACATAGCTCAAAATTCTACAGATGCTGTACAAGAGGTGTGTGGTCTCCGCTGGAAAATTGAGGAGTTTCATCGAGAATTGAAGCAATTAACTGGTGTGGAATCTTGCCAATGTCGCAAAGCAAGGATTCAGAGGAATCACATTAGCTGCGCCATGTTGGTTTGGTTGCGACTCAAAGACTTAGCCTATAAAACTGGGAAAACTGTCTACCAACTCAAGCAGGGATTGCTCTCAAACTACCTAATTGAGCAGCTCAAGTACCCATCAATTCCTATGACACTTGTCTAAGTTAAGCTGGCCCTCACTGTGACAGTTGCGTAAGTCCTGCTAAATAAGTGACCTTAAGTGAATATAGGAGTACTTTCACAAGTCTTGATAAAGGCTTCGTAAAGCTATGTTTAAGGGTCAGAATCTTGAAGAGCGCAATCGCTCACCAGCACCGATGAAAATCCCATTGAGGGACTGGCACATCGTGCATCGCGGCATCTTGATTGTCATGAACTATGAACAAAAAAACCTATGAGGCTTGTATTTCACCCAAGTAAGAACTGCTATAAGCCAGCTTAATGATACTTTCCCGCCGTCACATTATCCCTG
>DATNQP010000133.1:0-12394 GCA_036703965.1 Leptolyngbyaceae cyanobacterium | reverse complement strand
AGGTCGTAAGTTTGTTTATTGCACAGATACCGTCTACTGTGATAACGCTGTGGAACTGGCACGCGATGCCGATGTTCTGATTCACGAAGCCACCTTTGGTCATCAAGACGCTCAGCTTGCTTTTGACCGTTTGCATTCCACCTCAACGATGGCAGCACAAGTTGCTTTGAGTGCTGGGGTGAAGCAGCTGATTATGACTCATTTCAGCCCCCGCTATGCTCCGGGGAATGCCATTGTTCTGGATGACTTGCTTGAGGAAGCACGGGCGATTTTCCCTAATACGAAATTAGCCTATGATTTCTTGACCTACGATGTGCCTCGGCGTCTGCCAAAAGAACTAACGAAAGCTGGTGCCTAGCTCTACAGTTGGAGCTAAATTCATTAATAGATGGTGTGGAGAAGGGGAGTACATTCTGCCAACCTTTCCAAAAAGGCGCTCACACTTTCTCACTTTCAGCGAGGTAATTACTTTGATTCCAGTCCCAGGAGATGCCAGAATGATGACAACTATGTTGCACAGCTAAGGAGGAACTTTTCTGGCACCGCTGGATTTCGCTTCTGCTCTTCAAGAAGAGGGTACTATCCGGAGTTATAGGGTTGACAGATTCATCCTATACCCAGCCCACTGGAATGAGTACTCTAATACCATTTCCCTAACTTGGAACAAAGTAAAATTCATAGATTCAAATGCAACATCTGTTCCTAACGATAAGACTGGTGTCTATTCTTTTGTAGCTGATGCAGAAATTGCTCAACATCCTGCATGTAGTTATCTTCTTTATATTGGAAAAGTTGAAAACCAAAATCTTAGAAATCGGTATCGTCAATACCTTAGAGCAGAAACAGCTTGGAAAACTCGACCCCACATCGCGCAAATGATTAGAAAATGGTCGAACCACCTTTGGTTTTATTATGCCGAGGTTTCTAATACAACTGTAATTAGTCAGTTAGAAGAAGATTTAATTACTGCTTTTCTTCCGCCAGAGAATCGCTCCTGGCCCGCAAAGATTACTCATACGATGCGAATGGTCTTTTGATGAAAAGCCGCCTTCTTTTTCCCGCAATTCGATGTCGAATAGGTGAATGGATATATTACGTCACTTACCTGAAGTTCAGTGATGTAGCTGAATGGATTAAGCCTACAGAAGAGGTTCACAATAGTCGAAGGCTTGCAGACTGGATTCAACGAAGGTTAGACGGTCAGCATACTAAAGCAATCGTTGACTACCTTATTACACAACCTGAACGCTTCTTTAACTCTATTGTTGTTGGTATATACGGTGGTACACCAATATGGGCACCTCTTAGAGTATCCGTTTCAAAGGATATAGACTTTGACCATATTTCCGATGAACAGGAACTCGAATTAGAGAGTTCAATCGGCTTGCTCAAGTTTTCTGGTAATGAGAATCTCTTTGCTATTGATGGGCAACATAGGGTTGCCGGAATCAAAAAAGCATTAAAAAAATCTGAGGATTTGGGTAGAGAAGAACTTTGTGCAGTTTTCGTTGGGCATGAGAATACGGCACAAGGAATGGAACGCACAAGAAGGCTTTTCACAACCTTAAATAAAACTGCCAAGAAAGTAGCACCCGCAGATATTGTTGCCCTTGATGAGGATGATGGTTTTGCGGTAGTAGCGAGACAGTTAATTGATGATTTTGAACTGTTTGCTCAGGGGAAAAGGGTGGCATTTGTTCCATCACCTGCGATTCCTACGTCTGATAGAACCAGCGTGACAAGTGTGATTGGGATTTATCAACTGATTCAGGACATATATCCGCAAAAACCCAGGAAGGGTTTGCCTAAGAAGTCTGAAGTGCTACGAGCAAGACCCTCAGACGACATTCTTAAGACAATTTACGACGAGAACTGTCACTACTGGATTCTTTTAAAAGAGTTGATTCCAGAGTATGGTGAAGTGTTCGCCAATAACGAAGTTGCTCCTGGAGAATATCGATCGAAAGAACAGAATCACCTCCTCTTCCGCTATGTAGGTCAGCGTGCGTTTGCTTCAGCAATCCAAGTGTTGATGAGCCGTGGACAAAGCATGAGGAGTTCAGTAGAGAAGCTTCGAGGTGCGAACCTCTGGTTGCATACAAAAGAGTGGCATTACATACTTTGGAATCCTCTCCAAGAGAGAATGATTGCAAAAAATCGTGTTGCGGCAGAAACCTTCCTCTTACAGCAGGTTGGAGAAAAGGGAAAATCTGTAAAGAACGATCAGCGGCTTGAACAACTTATCATGAGTCGCGACCAACAAATTTAGGGGTAGCTCCCCCTCTACTGAGTGTCAAGTAGACACTCACGTTCTAAAGTCAAAGCCAGCAACGCTAACACTGCTAGCTACACACCTCTACTACGAATTTTCTTCAATCCGTGCTTGAAGCTCATTCAAAAGGACTTTTAATTCTTCAAGTTCAGATTCAAGTTCCTGTTTCTCGTTTTGAAGCTGTCCAAGTTGGGCATTGATTCTAACCAGTTGATTCTCAGCTTTTAAAATCAACCGGTTCAGGATTCCCCCAGTAGTTGTACGTCCGGATTGGAGTTGACCATACCTCGTGCTAGCTGTTCCACTAGTTCTGACCGACTGAGGTTGAGCAGATCTGCTTGTCTGTCTAGACGCTCTCTTCCGGTTGGGGTCAGAGCAATGCTTACTTTTACCTTGCCCTCGTCGTATGTTTTTGGACTGACCTTCTTGCCCATCACCTGAACTCATCACAACATCTTCCATACAAAGATAGCAGTAAGATGTTTACATTTTATTCCATAAGATGCTATAAGTATGCAGTATCTTATGGAAGATAAATTAGATGCAGTTCCTTCCGTAAGGTCTTCCATGTGGTGATCGCTTGCCCGTGTGTATGTGTAGGTGATCGCCTTCCCTAAAAAATGCAGATTCTGACTCCCCTCTTCTGGCAGAAGAGGGGCTGGGGGAGAGGTTCCCCGCGTCCATCTACCAACCAATAAAACTGATGAAGCATCGTGACTGGCTACGCCTTCAAACAGAAGGCGAACAAATCTGTTTGCGCTTGAGACAGCAAGATTATCAATGCCTTAAACAAACTCGCCGCTTGACCTGGAAAATCAGCAAAGACGGTACATCCTATGTGCTGACATGGCTACCAGCACCCGTGAGTGACTGGACTATTATCCCAAATGACACCACTCCAACAGGGGAAAAGCTCATGCACATCGTTCAAAGTACCCTCAACACAATAAGTCAAGGGGAAGTCAAGACCTACCAACGCATTGAGCAACCTGAAGACTTCTCCCGACCTTGGGCGCTTGTCCGTCTCTTACCCGACCTAAGGCGCTACACAGTCGCCAGATTTTACAACCGAACTGACGCCCAAGACCATCTCAGAGTACTCAACCGCTTCATACCCGTCGCAGAATTTGAAGTCATCTTTGAGGCTCCCCCAGATTTAGAGGACGAGGAGAACTAGCCCGTAAGTTCTATAAAGAGTAAGCAACCATGACAACCTTATTTCGCCAAATTAAACCCTACACATTTCCCATTACCCTCGACCTCATCACCAAATTCCTGCACATTCCCAAATCCATGATTGTACGAGCGGAATGTTGGGCTTATGTTCTATTTGTCCATCGTGCCGACAAAGGAGGACAATTCATCAGTTACCGTAAACTGACAATGTGGATTGAGGCAGTCCTATCCCTAATCCAAACATGCGCTACCTTCGACGACTTATGGCAGGTGGGGCTATGGATAAAACAAGAGTGCGAAAAGTTTAACTACGACAAGCCTATCTTGGAATACATGCGCCGTGTTTGGGCAAAACACAGAGACTATCTGAGAAACTTAGAACAAGGAAGCGATGCGATCGCTTGAGTGGTTGCCGTCCTCTCAAAAGAGTTTTGCACGTTGCTAATGCAGGGCAGCAGAAGTTCATGACCGCACAGAAGGAGATTAACGATTGAGCGATCGCCAAACAGATATCATCGTCATTGGTAGTGGAATTGGGGGTTTGAGCTGTGCAGCTCTTCTGGCGCGGTATGGCTTCGAGGTGACTGTCTGTGAGAGCCACTCCATCCCCGGTGGTGCTGCACACGCGTTTGAGCGTAACGGATTTAAGTTTGACTCAGGACCCTCACTCTACTCCGGCTTGTCGTACAGCCCCTCTCCCAACCCCCTGCGACAAGTGTTGGACGCTATTGGCGAAAAGCTACCTTGTGTGAACTACGATACATGGGGGTGCTACCTTCCGGAAGGCGATTTTGATACATCGGTGGGTGCCGAGCAATTCTGTGAAGTTCTGAAAAGGCTCCGTGGCGATCAGGCTGTCGCTGAATGGCGCTCTCTACAGCGCCTGATGGAACCCTTTGCGAGTGCCGCGATCGCCATTCCGCCTGCTGCTGTGCGCTTCGATCTGGGTGCAGCCCTGACTCTGGGTCGATTTGCCCCATCTTTAATCCAGCATGCTGCTAATGTCGCTAAGCTAACTGGACCGTTCAGCCGAATTATGGACGGTGTTATTAAAGACCCATTTACGCGCAACTGGCTCGACATGCTGTGTTTCCTCCTCTCCGGACTACCCGCCGATAGTACCAGTGCAGCGGAGGTGGCGTTTATGTTTGCAGACTGGTATCGACCGGGTGTAGTGCTGGACTATCCGGTAGGCGGCAGTGGCGCTCTTGTTGACGCGCTGGTGCGGGGACTTGAGCGACACGGTGGTCAGCTGATGCTGAATGCTCATGTCGAGCAAGTGCTGGTAGAAAATGATCGTGCAGTCGGCGTGCGTTTGCGTAGTGGCAAACAGATGCGATCGCGTCGGGCAGTCGTGTCGAATGCGTCGGTGTGGGATACACTCAAGCTGCTGCCAGAAGGGGCAGTGCCAAAACGGTTTCGGGCAAAGCGAGAAGCGACACCTGAGTGTGATAGCTTCATGCATCTCCACTTAGGCATTGATGCTCAAGGAGTACCTCCAAATTTAGCCTGTCATTATATTGTGGTTAACGATTGGGAAAAGGGGGTGACAGCTCCTCAGAACGTCGTGCTGGTCTCAATTCCATCCCTTCTAGACCCATCCCTCGCCCCACCAGGAAAGCATACAATCCACGTCTATACACCAGGAAATGAACCGTATGACCTCTGGGAAGGCTTGGATCGTCGCAGTGAAGCCTATGCACGACAAAAGCAAGTGCGAGCAGAAGTGATGTGGCAAGCTTTGGAGCGAATTATTCCGGATATGCGATCGCGTTGCGAAGTGACACTGGTCGGTACACCATTGACGCACGAGCGCTTTCTCCGACGCCACCGGGGTTCGTATGGTCCAGCGATTCGAGCTGGACAAGGCTTCTTTCCCGGTTCTGGCACACCACTACCAGGACTGCTGTGCTGTGGAGACTCGACTTTTCCTGGCATCGGTCTACCCGCCGTCGCCGTCAGTGGGATGATTGCTGCGAATACGCTTGCACCTGTGCAAAAGCATTTGGAAATGCTTAAAGATATTGGGTGTATTACCTAGCATTAACAAGCATTATGTCGATTCAAGTGTACGGAATACCCAATTGCGGCACATGCAAGAAAGCCTTCAAGTGGCTTGAAGATAAAAGTGTTGAGTACGAGTTCATCAACACGAAGGAAATTCCGCCAGCCCGCGAGATAATCCAAACTTGGGTGGATACACTGGGGTCTAAGCCTATGCGGAACACCTCTGGTCAATCTTACCGGGCGCTGGATGACCAGAAGCAGACTTGGACAGATGAGCAGTGGGTTGAGGCGTTTGCAAAGGATGCGATGCTCCTCAAGCGACCGCTTTTTGTTAAGGAGGGAACAGCAGTATTGGTTGGCTTTAGAGACAAGGAGGATGCGATACGAGAAAAGTTGGGGTTGTGAGGAACTTAGTTCAGAACAGCAATCGCACTGGTAGAGATGTTAGCGATCGCACTTTTTTGGAGGAATAGACCCAGATTTCATACAGCTGATTATGAGGATTTTTAGTAACCTAAACCGTTGTCGGATTAACTGCTACAATCCCCTCACTTGCATACCGGACGAAATCAGCTGTATTAAACGTCAGGATGTGAGTTACACCATTTACCTTCATAGCAGCAACAAGACGAGTATCATGCACTTGAACTCCTGACACACTGAACGCGATGACAAGCCGACGCCACTCGGAGTAGAGTGTAGGCATATCGGGCAACAAAGGAAAGAGGCGTTCAATCAAACGCAACAGTTGATCCGCTTCCGTGGGGGTCAAGCCAAATCCATTTTTATCTATGGGTCGTGTAGCGACATTCCAAAACTCAACGCAGTTTTGCGGTGTGACTTGCAGCTTATGTCCGTCAAGTCTCAGTTTCCGCACGGCAGCTCGTAAGATTGGGTGTAGTGGATGGTTGCGATCGGCAAATCGCAGCAGGACGTTTGTGTCTACGAGGTATATCACGACTAGGGATGATCCTCATAAATACTCGCACGGCTCACTGCATAATCCGATAGCACAGGTGCATTTGCTCCAACGCACGCTGCAAACTCATCCGCTAGCTGGTCTGCAACTGCCTCAAACTCATTGTCAATTGATTGTTCAGATTCCTGCTGCAATTGAGTTGCCCTTTTTCTATCAAAATTCCGCCGGAGCATGGTTTTTTCATGGTAAGTTTGTGCTTTCGACAGTTGCTCAGGTAACCGCTCAATAGGATCTACTTGCTGTTTCCACTGAAAAAGATTGGGAAATACGTTTGGTGAATTCTCCTCTACCCGTGTTACTGTTGCTGCGGCTCCCCAGGTTTTATGTGGCGCAGGGAAAATCGGATCTAGATTTTTGAAGCCAGCAAGGGCAAGAATCATATAGCCGTAGAATCGGCTGAGTAAGATCATGCTGTCCAACGATTGCACTTGCTCTGCCTCCGATAAGCGACCTCCCTGACTAAAGAGCCAGTCTGGATGAGCGTTACGATCGCGTAGATAAATATGCGCTTTCATAACCTGCTTACGGATGTCCGACCACTTGCTGGATGGAAGATATTGGTTAAAAAAGTTTTCTAACCCCTTACCAACATTCCACGAGTTATCATTTTTTGGTGTAAAGGGGCGCTGATCTATAGAGCGAAGAGCAGCTTCAAGAATAGTTGAAAGTAGAAGTTCACTTGCTTGCCAGCTTTGCTGACGAGAGGCTTCTACCATCTGCCAAAAAATTCTCCGGCAAATATCTGTATATGAGGAGTTGCGGGCAAAAAATTCCGTTAAATCAATGAAGGCTTGTTTATTAAGTCCTTGGTTGCCAAAAGGAGAGAGATGCCCCAGAGAGTCTACTTTTACCTTTTGTCTTACTTCAAAACACTTTTTGGAACTACGCGATACCTCACGCTGTAATAACCAGATCGTTTTTCCATACCCGATAGAAAGTGCATCCTGAATAGCCATTGCCCAACGCCAACTTTCAGCTTTAGACCAATGGCTCTTTGGTAACTGCCAATACAGTTTAAGTTGCTTCTTATCAACAAGGTTTCCAATTACTTTCTGTTGTCGATTATCTTCATAAAAAATCCCGGATGCTCTGGATGTTGTCCCAATCGGTTGTTCATTAATTTGGATTTCAGTATGCACAGTATCGGGCAGAGGCAAATTACTCTTAGTTTCGTAGAGTGCTGAGCCAATCCAAAGAGAATTATCAACGATTGGGAGTATAGACTGACAGAAAATCACACGTCCAAAATCAATTGAAAGACGATTATGTGAAATGTCCAGTTCGTTAGAATCAGATATTATAACGTTTGGTGCAATTGCCCAATCATAACCCTGTGGTCTCATCCGAATCGAGCAAATATTGCTCTTACGAATAAGACCAAATTTCCCTAGCTCAATTCTCGGTAGAGCTTTTCCCTGTTTATCTAAAAAAGCTTCGAGGTGAAAACCCTCATCAGGGTTCCAAGTCATGATGCCGTGACCTTGATAACGGTTGCCACAGTAGTGGAAGTAGAGTAGCTCCAAGATGTATTTAGCTTCTTTGAAGTAATCCATCACTTGATTTCCTAGTAATTATGACCGCTAATGTTGGTTTACCTTGTGAGGGAAGGAACCACTAGATGCTGGCGTTACCCAAGCCCTAAAAGCAAGATTTTGCTTATAAGAGACATAATGACCTCATGGTGACAAGGGAAGATAACCGTGCAATCCAAAAGTCCACGTCGCTGTCTGGTCTAGCTTCATCCAGTGCCACAGACCCAAACAAATCCAAAGACTTGACTCCTAGTTCTTGAAGAGGCGCTTGATGGGCTTTGACAATGGCTAGCACCTCATCTCGTCTCATCGCTATCAGATTGATGAATCGCTGCTTGCATAGATGACGGAATACTCCGATTGTAGGCTAGCTGGGATTGTTACGGATGCGATCGCACTGCAAGCGCCCTGATGCATCAATTGCGATCGCTAAATTTACGTTTGCAGGTAGATGTAGAGCCGTACAGCCTGAGTGCCGAATCTCTGCAATTTATAATTCTTTAATAATTTCTGTAAAGACTTTTTGCGATCGCTCAACTTCCATGGAGTTCGTTACCACGTTGAAAACCACAGAAGTCAGTCGGTTATTCTCGAACCTTGCACTTGAAGGGAATCGATTCAACCATCAGCCAGGAAGCCTGTTGGGGTGTACAGCCCTTGTGGCAGAAACCACAGTCGGTGCATGAGCGGAAGGTGAAGAAATCAGGTCTTGCTGATCGCAAACGTATCTCTGTAATCTACTGATTGATCCCTCTTTTGTTATTTCCGGGAAATAATGACGATTTTTGTAGGGGCTTTCTTCGCAGCGATAGCGACGTAAGGAGCGTCAGCATTCTTGCAACAAACTTGGCGTAAAGTCCAGAAGCTTTATTCAAGAAGGCTTCGCCCGATCTCTAAGCCCCAAAGTAAGAAAAGAGGGATGAGAGACTATTACAGAGAAGTTGCTATTATGACACAGGCTAGAAACGTTCTGGGAGGACAGCTAGAGACTTGCTGCACTTCCCCCATGACTGGATTTTATCGGGACGGAAAATGTAGCACGGGAGCTGGTGACGTTGGCGCACATATTGTCTGTGCTCAACTAACTGAAGAGTTCCTTGCATTCACCAAGTCGAGAGGGAATGACTTGAGCACACCAGTCCCAGCATTTAATTTCCCTGGTCTAAAACCAGGCGATCGCTGGTGTTTGTGCGCAAGTCGATGGAAGGAGGCGCTAGATGCTGGAGTTGCACCACCTGTAGTTTTGTCAGCGACCCATGCATCTGCCGTGGAATACGTTTCCTTGGCTGAACTGAAGCAACACGCTCTTGGCTAGAACGGTACTTGAGTGTAGTTTGCAGGCGCTTGACCCGCAATTCTTTTGCGCTCGCATGATGAATTTCAGTGCCTGTAACTTTTCCCACACGATCTAATGGCTCTGTCGAGCTTGATAAGTCATTGCTACTATAAATTTTGTACGACTTGTTTTCACCAGAACACAAATAACAGCAATCGTGTTAGCTAAATCCCCGTTTCAAAGCCTGCTCAAACTCGGTTTTAGTTCAGTAATTCTCCTGAGCTACATGCAGCAGCAGGCGGTAGCTTCTACTGCAACTGAAGGTGTGGCAACTAATGGCAAGGCAACGTTACCAATTGAACTGGTCGCGATAGAGCCACCTGAATTACCTGTGCTGGTAGCACCTGATAAATTACTGCCAGCAGAGGAACTCTCTACCCGCTTGGTGATCAAGTTAAGCGATCGCCGCGTCTATGTCTACCAAGGCGATCGCGTGGAAACCAGTTATCCTATTGCTGTCGGCAAAGCCGGTTGGGAGACTCCTACAGGTACGTATCAAGTTAGGCAAATGATACGCAATCCGTCTTGGGAGCATCCCTGGACAGGTAAGGTTATTCCTCCGGGAGCAGATAATCCGTTAGGAACTCGGTGGATTAGCTTTTGGACTGACGGGCGCAATCAAATCGGTTTTCATGGCACCCCCAACGAAGAACTCGTAGGACAAGCGGTTTCCCACGGCTGCGTCCGCATGCGCAATCAGGATGTCCAAGCTTTGTTTGAGCAGGTCGCTATCGGTACGCCCGTAGTAGTACAGCCTTAGCCAGTACTTCCCCGAACGTCCAACGGCTAAATTGCATAATGTAGTGGAAATGCCTTGGCATCTTTGGGTCTGACATAGACCTGCTGCTGTGGCTCCAGCTTTAACTCATCAAACCGCTCCCGCGTCAGATTCGCTATAACGACTTGACCATCTTCCAGAGTTAACTCTGCCTGAATCTCCCATCCCAGATGAATCACACGCTTTACTCTGGCAGTGACAGTGGCAGCGTTGGGTGTCTTTTCCACTACGACATCGTGAGGCCGCAAGAAAATCTCTGGATTGGCAGAATCAAAGCCCCCGTCCTGGAAAATCCGTGAGGTGCTGGGCAACACATTCACCGGTCCAATGAAACTCATGACAAATGCTGAGGCGGGGTGGTCATAAATCTCTGCTGGTGTACCTACTTGTTCCACCCGTCCGTGGTTCATTACCACAATTTCATCCGCCACTTCCATTGCTTCTTCCTGGTCGTGGGTCACAAAAACTGTTGTGACATGGACTTCATCATGGAGGCGTCGCAACCAGGCTCGTAAGTCTTTACGCACTTTTGCATCTAAGGCTCCAAAAGGTTCATCCAGCAGCAATACTTGGGGTTGAACCGCTAACGCCCGTGCCAAAGCGACTCGCTGTCGCTGACCACCAGATAACTGAGCTGGGTAGCGATCGCCCATTCCCGTCAGCTGTATTAGTTCCAGCAATTCTTCCACCCGTGCCTTCACCTTTGGCGGTGGAGTTTTACGAATCTCCATGCCAAAGGCAATATTCTTTCGCACCGTTAGGTGTTTGAACAGAGCATAGTGCTGAAACACAAATCCAATATTGCGGTCTTGCACGCTCTGATGAGTTGCGTTTTTGCCAGTAATCCAGATGTTCCCCATGTCCGGTGTCTCCAGACCAGAAATCAGCCGCAACAGTGTGGATTTCCCTGAACCCGATGGACCGAGTAAGGCGACGAGTGAGCCACTTTGGATCTCTAAATTGACCTGGTCAACAGCTTGAAAACTGCCAAACAGTTTGGATACATTTTCAACAACAATGCTCACGGCGATGAACCTCTGAATGAAGCTATTAGCTTTTTATTGGTTTGGTGATGTGACGTTGAACTAGGTGAGCTAGCCGCTGGCGGGATAAATCACCGGTTTTTTGATGGGATTACTGTCGTCTTATAGCATAAAGCACTTACTACAGTAATTATTAAGCTCTGTAACGCTTAGTTGTTAAGGTGTATTTCAAGTTGACCGAATATCTAACGATATGGGTCAGATGAACCAAAAGTCCGTGATACCATGCAGTCCGTAGCTCTAGAAAGATTGGGAGAAAACATGCCAGCACTAAGGGTTGCGGTTGTTGGGTCAGGACCAGCAGGCTCCTCTGCCGCCGAAACTTTGGCAAAAGCAGGAATTGAAACGTTCTTGTTTGAGCGCAAGCTTGACAATGCTAAGCCATGTGGCGGCGCAATTCCGCTGTGTATGGTGAGCGAGTTTGACCTGCCGCCGGAAATTATTGACCGACGGGTGAGAAAAATGAAGATGATCTCGCCGTCAAATGTCGAAGTTGATATCAATATTGAAAAAGAAGATGAATATATTGGGATGTGCCGTCGTGAGGTGCTGGATGGCTTCCTCCGCGATCGCGCTGCCAAACTCGGTGCAAAACTGATCAATGGCACCGTTCACAAACTTGAGATTCCAACAAAAGATTCCGAACCCTATACCCTGCACTATGCAGACCATTCAGACGGCAGTCTAGAAGGAACACCCAAGACACTAAAAGTTGATGTTGTCATTGGGGCGGATGGCGCGAATTCCCGCGTGGCTAAGGCAATTGATGCCGGGGATTACAATTATGCGATCGCTTTCCAAGAGCGCATTCGTCTGCCAGAAGACAAAATGGCATACTACGAAGACTTGGCAGAAATGTATGTCGGCAACGATGTCTCCACCGACTTCTACGCCTGGGTCTTCCCCAAATACGACCACGTCGCCGTTGGCACCGGTACGATGAAGGTGAACAAAGCCGACATCAAGAAACTACAAGCAGGCATCCGCGCCCGTGCTGCCAAACGCTTAGCCGGTGGAGAAATCATCAAGGTAGAAGCTCACCCAATTCCAGAGCATCCCAGACCCCGCCGCGTAGTTGGTCGCGTTGCCTTAGTGGGAGATGCTGCTGGTACAGTCACGAAGTCCTCCGGTGAAGGCATTTACTTTGCCGCTAAATCAGCGCGGATGTGTGCAGAAACAATTGTCGAAACCTCCAATGGTGGTACTCGCATCCCCACAGAAGCAGACCTCAAGCTCTACCTAAAGCGCTGGGATAAGAAGTACGGCATGAC
>DATNQP010000132.1:0-3645 GCA_036703965.1 Leptolyngbyaceae cyanobacterium | reverse complement strand
CCCAACTCTCCAAACCTTCCACTCCAGCCGTTCAGGTAATGGAACGTAATATTGTGGGAATGCTAGGAACCTTACCTCCAGAACACTTTGGTGTGACAATTACCACCAGCCGTGAACATCTGGGTCGGCTTCTCGCTTCGGCAATGATTAGCGGCTATTTCCTACACAATGCTGAACAGCGAATGGCGTTTGAAAAAGCTTTGCAAGTAGCAGGAGACGCCAACTCATCAGGCTTGGAAAGTTGACCAAAATCAGGATGCACCCCTACCAGCCCTACTTCAGCGAGTAGAAAACTGCTGTAAGTTGACTTCTGTTGAATAACAGGAAAAACCGCCTCCCACTGTTGGGAGGCGGTTCGCTTAGGGACTTCCAAATAAAAAAGTCTTCTATGTAGGGGCGAGTCGCTGGACTACCTTGACAGGGAGAACCGATTACCTCTCTATTGACTCGCCCTATGGATCATTTATTTTGTGGAAGTCGCTTACTGGACAGTTATTAGGTGTTTAGTAGTCAAAGTCATTGCCCATACCAGCACCAGCGCCCGCAGGAGCTTTCGGCTTCGGTTCTGGCTTGTCAACGACAATACACTCGGTGGTCAACACCATACCTGCGATCGATGCGGCATTTTGCACTACGGCGCGAGTCACCTTCGCTGGGTCAACAATTCCGGCTTCAAACATATCGACAAACTTATCGCTAGCCGCATCATAGCCAGTGCTAAAGTCGAACTCCTTCACACGCTCAGCGATAACCGCACCATTTTGACCCGCATTTTCGGCAATCCGTTGAAGGGGAGCGCTTAAGGCACGGGTGACAATCATTCCCCCGATTAACTCTTCACCTTGTAGGTGTTCAGCTGCCCAATTTTCCAGGGTTGGTGCTAAGTGTACCAGAGTGGTGCCACCGCCAGGGACAATACCCTCTTCCACAGCTGCCTTGGTGGCATTGATGGCATCTTCTAGACGCAGCTTGCGGTCTTTCATTTCGGTTTCAGTGGCAGCACCCACTTTCACGACAGCGACGCCACCAGCCAGCTTCGCTAAGCGCTCTTGCAATTTTTCCTTGTCGTAGGAAGAATCGGTTTCTTCGATCTGACGGCGGATTTGCTCACAACGCGCCTTAACAGCCTTCTCGTTACCCTCAGCAACAATTGTCGTGTTGTCCTTGGTAATCGTGACGCGACGAGCTTTGCCCATCATTTCGAGTTTGGCATTTTCCAACTTCAGACCCGTGTCTTCACTGATAACTTGACCCCCTGTAAGAACTGCGATATCTTCTAGCATTGCCTTGCGGCGATCGCCAAATCCAGGAGCCTTAACAGCCGCGACATTCAGCACACCTCGCAGACGGTTAACCACCAGGGTGGCTAGGGCTTCTTTCTCAATATCTTCGGCAATAATTAGCAAAGGCTTGTTAGCACGAGCAACTTGCTCTAACACTGGCACCAAATCCTGCACCATAGTGATTTTCTTGTCGGTGAGCAGGATGTAAGGCTCTTCGAGAACCGCTTCCATGCGATCGGTGTCTGTAGCAAAGTAGGACGAGATGTAACCTTTATCAAAGCGCATCCCTTCGGTAACTTCCAGTTCAGTGGTCATCGACTTCCCTTCTTCTAAGGAAATCACACCTTCTTTGCCCACCTTGTCCATCGCGTCAGCAATCATCTGACCGACTTCCCAATCGTTACCGGCAGAGATGGCACCGACTTGAGCGATCGCTTTTGAATCACTCACTGGCTTTGAGTATTCAGCAATTCTGTCTATGAGGTAGTTGGCAGCTTTGTCAATCCCCCGTTTCAGGGCAATGGGATTAGCACCGGCTGCTACATTACGCAAGCCCTCTTTGACCATGGCATGAGCCAGAACCGTCGCTGTTGTGGTGCCATCACCCGCTGCATCATTGGTTTTGGCAGCGGCTTGGCGAATCAGAGATACACCAGTGTTTTCAATGTGGTCTTCTAGTTCAATTTCTTTAGCGATCGTAATACCGTCATTAATAATCTGAGGTGACCCAAATTTCTTCTCCAGAACTACGTTACGCCCTTTGGGACCAAGAGTAACCGCAACCGCTTCAGCCAGAATATCTATCCCTTTTTCCAGGGAACGACGAGCTTCTTCGTTATATTTGATGTGCTTAGCCATGAATATTTCTCCTTTTGAAACGTTGAAGGGGGAAAGTTCTAACCTATTAACCTGAAAACTCTTAACTCAGGGTTGCCAGAATGTCTTTTTCCGAAAGCAGAACATATTCTTCACCGCCGAGTTTGATGTCTGTACCGGCATACTTGGAGTAGAGAACTTTGTCGCCGACTTTGACATCAATTGCTTGATAGGAGCCGTCATCGTTGCGTTTGCCAGCACCAACAGCAACAATTTCTCCAACTTGCGGTTTTTCCTTTGCCGTGTCAGGTAAGAGAATTCCTCCAGCCGTTCTCTCTTCAGATTCACTCACCTTCACGAATATGCGATCGCCAAGAGGTTTAACAGTAGAAACACTTAAAGAAACAGTTGCCATACAAAATCCTCCAAATCTAGGTAACTCAAACAAGAAACAAGAGACCTCGGTTGCCTTTTGGGTCGTAGATGCACCAAGCAACGTCCTCAAGAACATCTTTTTCTTGGGGGATTGAACAAGAAGAATACAGAAGTTCAGTAGTTCAGGAGTTCAGGAGAATTCTGAAATCTTGCTGAAGCCTTAATTTGATTGACCTACCTGGGAACCAAGGTCAAGAACGAACTCTCTACAAAAACGTTGTCAGGCTGTGACCAACTCACTTAAGTGCCGATTATCAGACAGTGAGTCACTGGCACCTTCCAGAGTGGCAGTTGGAGAAGCCGATACCATCTCATCCAGGTTAAGCTTAACTACGCGATCGCGTTCTTTTTCCTCTTTAGGCAAAGTCAAAGTTAGGATGCCATCAGAGAACTCTGCACTTGCCTTGTTATTCTGCACAGGTATTGGCAATTGCACAAGCCGACGGAACTTGCCGTAGTGGAACTCAGAACGGAAGTAACCCTGGTCTTGATGACCGGGAGCGGGGCGACGTTCACCAGCAATCAAGACACTATCGCGTGTTACCTGGACTTCGAGGTCTGTACAATTAATGCCAGGAAGTTGTACCCGCAAAATCAAGTTTTCTGGGGAATCTTGTAGCTCAATTGCTGGTACCCAGGTTCCGGATTGCTGATTACTTCCACCGTTGAGTTCATCGAACACCTGGTCAATCTGGTGACGAAGGATTTGAATTTGATCAAAAGGCTGCCAACGCACGATCATCATAGATTTCTTACCTCTACAACAACCTTGAGTTTCAAGTGAAAAAATAGCGCTTACTGCACTTACAAGCTGA
Organism: Leptolyngbyaceae cyanobacterium; assembly: GCA_036703965.1. Classification (GTDB taxonomy): domain Bacteria; phylum Cyanobacteriota; class Cyanobacteriia; order Cyanobacteriales; family Coleofasciculaceae; genus DATNQP01. The sequence continues at coordinate 296 of DATNQP010000132.1, read as the reverse complement.
AAGGTTTACTCAATTCCTAGAGATATTGCTCTTTTCTCTCAATTTCTGAAAGCTAATTTAGCGAAGGAGATTGGAACGTGACAACTCACCAGGAAGTAGAGGTTCCCGAACCTCAAGCTGGTGGGTTTTCCGGATTGCCAGGAAATTTACAAAAATTATAGGTTATTCAATAAAGTTCATCCTTAGTGAAGATTCGCAAGCATTGAACAATAGTGAACAATATTTGTGCGGTTCGAGTTTCACTCTACTTCTGACACGAGGTCTACATCATGCGGATTGCTCAAGTTGCCCCTTTG
>DATNQP010000131.1:0-7535 GCA_036703965.1 Leptolyngbyaceae cyanobacterium | reverse complement strand
CAGAACACATGCGTTCCGCCTGCCTCATCTTTAATCCCGTTGCTGGTCAAAGCGACCCAGAGCAAGATTTGTTGACAATTCAGACGCTTTTAGAGCCGGAAATTGACCTGGATATTCGGTTGACGACGCCAGACGTAGATGCGGGTCAACTGGCGCATGAAGCTGTAGCCCGTGGAGTCCATATGATTATTGCTTCTGGGGGTGATGGTACTCTGAGCGCAGCGGCTGAAGCATTAGTGGGAACAAACATTCCTTTGGGCGTAATTTCGAGGGGTACAGCCAACGCCTTTGCCTCAGCTTTAGAAATTCCTGACACGATTGAAGCCGCTTGTCAGACAATTTTGACTGGAACAATGCGGGTAGTCGATACAGCACGGTGCAACGGGAAGCCGATGGTTTTGCTGGCTGGCGTTGGGTTTGAGGCAGAAATGGTTGAAAAAGCGGATCGAGAGGCAAAAAACCGCTTGGGAATGCTTGCTTACATTTTGGCTGGAGTCAAACAGCTGCGGGAGTTTGAAACCTTTGAGGCGAAGATCGAAACGGATGAGAAAGTAATCACCGTTACTGCGGGTGCTGTAACTATAGCTAATGCCGCACCACCAACCTCGATTCTGGCTCAAGGACCAGCAGGTATTATTTATGATGATGGACTCTTAGATTTAACTGTGGTAGCACCAGAGAACCGGACTGGAGCGATCGCATCGGCGTACCACCTTTTCCAATCGGCATTTCGGGGCGATGCCGCTGAGCGGGATGATATCGGCTATCTGCGAGCAAGACGTATCAAAGTGACTGCCGATCCACCTCAAAAAGTCGTCCTGGATGGGGAAATTATTGGTACGACGCCGATTGACGTTGAGTGTATTCCTGGTGGTTTAACCATCCTCGTGCCGATGACACAAGAAGTTCAGCCTCTCGAAAAACTTGAGGGACTCCCTGAGTTGAGCATTGAGTCGAAGTCTGAATTTGTGCTGGAATAAGATTGGATGAGTCAAGGGGTTACACTGGTCAATCCTTGTTAATCCCACTATATTGAGAATGAGCATCTTTATCCTGCGCCCCCACTAGCGACGGCGTTAGGAAAGCAGGGTAACTTGTAACTCTAGAGACACCATGCGCTACGCGCACGATATAAAGCCTAAAAATCATCTCTAGCAGGAACATTTAGCGTTGTTTCATAAGAAAGCTTCGTTGGAAACCCTGCGGCTTTAGCCTAGGGAGGATGAAAATCTCTCTTCCCTGGTTTGGGAGCTATCTTGCTTCCCTGCTATTTCCAGAGGAGACGCACAGAAAACTCGAACTCCAGCAGCGCTGCTCTTAATTTTCTAACCAGGGTGACAATCGAGCGTTATCAAAGCCTTAGGAGTGTTGAGACCTCTTAGAAGAGTTTCTCTACGTTTCTTTCACAGGCCGATTAAACAGTCTCAGCTCTAAAATGTCTTAAATAGAGATATTAAAGTCAAGTAGTTCCAGACTGAGGGCTACAACGCTGTACCAGTTGTATCGCGATCTGGAAGACATGAGCAAGATTAGTACCACAATGGCGGTTCCAGCACTGGTGTCCCAGCTAGAGGCTGAGTATCAACAGGTCAAGGTAACGTTACAGGTGGAACAACGGCGATATCAAGAATGAACTTAGTCCCTCTCTCCGAAAACCCATCGCTCATTCTAGTGGTGGATGACGACCCGTTTATGCGACAGCTGTTGCGCAAAGTCATGGAGAAAGAAGGCTATCAGGTTGTAGAAGCAGCTAACGGTGAGCAGGGTTTAGAAACCTACCAACGCCTCAAGCCGCATGTTGTATTACTAGATGCCTTAATGCCGGTAATGGACGGCTTTACTTGCTGTACCAAGCTGCAAATGCTTAGCGATCGCAGTGCGCTGGAGGGCGAGGTTCTTGCCAATGGCAAAAGTTTGTACGATGCTTCACGCCCACCGGTGCTGATCATTACTGCCCTTGACGATCAAGAGTCAGTAGACCGGGCGTTTGCTGTCGGAGCCACCGATTACATCACCAAGCCGATTCACTTTCCCGTGCTGCGTCAACGGGTGCGGCGTCTCCTCAACCAGTCTCAGTTATATCAACAATTAGAGATAGCACATCGGGAGTTGCAACGTCTGGTCACTCTAGATGGACTGACGGGGGTAGCAAACCGACGCCGGTTTGATGAGTACCTTAATCTTGAATGGCGGCACATGGCACGGGAACAATTGCCTTTGTCTCTCATTCTTTGTGATATCGACTTTTTTAAGAGATACAACGATACCTATGGTCATCAAGCTGGGGATGACTGTCTATGTAAGGTTGCCAATGCTCTAAGCTTTTGCGCGAAGCGCCCAATCGACTTAGTGGCTCGGTACGGCGGCGAAGAATTTGCGGTAATTTTGCCCAACACTACAGCTGCTGGTGCCACTCAAGTCGCTGAGGAAATTCGGACAGTTGTTAATACCTTAGGAATTCCCCATGTCCAGTCACTAGTAAGTCCGCACGTCACTCTGAGTTTAGGCATTGCCTGTATGCAACCGAGACTCGACAATTCACCAGCAAAGCTGATTGCGGCAGCTGACGCAGCGTTGTATGAGGCAAAAGCCGCAGGGCGCAATGCCTGCTTTCCTCAGATTTCTGCTCTCTAGAGCCTGGGCATAGTAATCATACCAAATCCGCTCTTACAGCCACCTTTTTGTTTCCAGTCGTAGAGACGTACCCTTCGGGAACGCCTAGGCTAACGCCGAGCTTGCTTGCTGACGCTGCGCCTGCTATCGCTAACGCTAACGCCGAACCGCCGGAACTCTCAGGTTGGTGGGGGTAAAAAAACAAAACATAGTTGTCGGGTGGCCATTGCCGATAAACCTTTGGACACAAGAGTTATTCCCTTACAGCTAGCAATGCCCACACCAAGTTTAAGTATGTCTATCTACTTAGCTTTTGAATCTAGTGCAGCAGGGCGGAAATAACTATCCAGTTAAAAAAGGTTAAAAAGCTTGCACACTAAGCTTTCTTTCCTTCTGCCCTCTGCCTTCTATCTTCTGCCTTCTTGCACTAGTTATTATGTGCCAGTCTAAAAACAGTCCACTAACAAAACATGCTAATTAAATTCAGTGATAATTGAACCCATATTCGAGGTCAAAAACTCACCCTCTTCTATTTGAAAATACACTTGAGCTTTTATTATATATCCTGCTTAGTTAAGCTGATCCATTATAATATGCAGCCTTTAGTTTACAATCCTCTGTGAGTTGGAAAACTTATAAAAAAGAACATTCACTTCCTTGGAACCTTTTGTTGCTTTCCAGCGACTTTGATAATAACAACGGAACGAAACACCCTACTTGTTGCTGGAAGGAACTATGAAACTTACACTTAAGTCTTTTATCACCATTTCTGCTTTGGCTGCTACTGTAATTGCTCCGGCTTTACTGTCTGCTGGTAGTGCTTCAGCCCAACCAGCAGGAACAGATGCTAACTATATCGGTGCTGGGGTGGCAGCAGGTGTAACTAATGGTGGACAAGAAGGCGACGCCGCTACCTTTGGTGGTAACATTCAAGGTCGCTTCACTACTCAAAAAGCACCCGTTTCTGTACGCGGTGCCGTGCTATTTAGTGATGAAACTAGCGCCATCATACCGATGGTTTCCTATGATGTCCCTGTTACTAACAGCGCCAACGTTTATGCCGCTGTTGGCTATTCCTTCGTAGAATCCAATGGAAAGCCGACCCCTTTAGGAAATCAGGATGCTGCTGTTGTAGCAGTGGGTGCTGAAGCACAAGTTGGTCAAAATATTGTTGTCTATGGCGATACCAAGCTAGGCATCAACGCTTACCAAAATAGTCCTGCTTCAGCAGTCAGTGTCCAAGCCGGTGCAGGCTTCAAATTCTAAGGAAGCTGTCATCTCATTGCACTTTATCTCTGCTACAGATAGAGGGAAGGGTAAAGGGAAAGGTTAAGGCGAAAATGTTTTTTACTTTAACCTTCCCTCTGAGAGGGAATGGTGCTAAGTAGGTAGGTGAAAATAAACGTTACTAGTTTTAGGGATTGGGGATTAGGGATTAGGGACTGGGAACTCTTCACCAGTCACCAGTCACCAGTCCCCAGTCCCCTTTCACGACAAGTCATGTTTAATTACGCCTACTTACTTATTCAATGAGAAAACATTATCTGGCTCTCAACTGTTTCCTTCTCGCGTTTGGTTGGGAGGCGGCTGAAGTTTGCCTTCCTACTGAAATGTATAGAGGGAGTGCAATGCCTGAGAGCCAAACTGTATTACAAACGTCCTATTTGACTACGACTAAAGGCAGATCTTAGGAGAGTAGTAGGAGTCTAATCTCTTTCATAAGAGCTATAACGTTAGATAGATGTTATTACACCTGTATGACTGTCATAAGAGAGATGTACGGGACGTTAAAGTTTATAGTTGTGGATTCCCCTTGGCAAAATCCGCTGCCAATAGGAGCGGATGCAAAAAACAGAGTTGTCGTGTTCTTTTATAGTGAGTTCTGGATTCCTGTTTCATCTTTCTGCTTAAGTGAAGCGATCGCACTACACCAAAAAGCCTTTTTTAAGGGTAAGGAAATTGTTGTTTTTCCCACCGGTTTAGACCTTGAGCACAAAAATATTTTCTTAAGTGAGTTATGGGGTGACAAGCTCAACTTGGAGCTGAGCCAGCTCAAGGAGAGTAGGAATTATTAAAGGTTTAGCACACATCGCTGGAATTTTGAGCTGGGAAAAGTCACGAACATTCCTCAACGTTCAACACCCAAGCTACTTTGGCTGGGACAGAAGCGCCAATTGGGGTAGTATGAACATCCTTACCTTCAGGGGCAAAAAGGCGGCTAAGGTGGAATTGCGCCCGGAACGCTTGGAACTTCGCTCTAGATTCTTACCAAGAGATTAGTTAAGTTAATATAAGTTTCCCTCAAAGGGTTGGTTAATCGATAACCCTAATCCAACCTCTTCGTGAAGCATGAAGTAACCGCTTTATAAGGCGATCCTGTTGTGGATTTAGGGAAGCCTTCCGGCTGATAGACTGAAGAAAATGTAATTGGTTACGAGAGATTTGACGAGAACAAAGTGATTGGCTGTATACCTCTTCAAGAGCTATAGAGGAATTAGTAAAATAGCGCATCATTAAAACCCATTAAGTTTGGTTGTTAAAAAAATGAATAGAGCTATACTTGGCTCTACCATATAGAGTATGAAATTTCTTTAACCTAAATACTTCTGTCATCAGAGGGATTTAGAAAGTGCGACGGTACCCAACAACCAAACAACCTGCTAAGCATTTTTGATGAAGAAGAAGGCAGGAGGCAGGAGTTAGGAGTCAGAAGGACGGCTGTGCCAAGGGCGGATGAATCAGTGGTTCAAGCTCCCTGCAAGAGTAGGGGAGGACAGTTCTTGCACAGATTTTTAGGATTTCTAAAGCCGCCGCACAGATTAGGAAAGGTAGTATTAGGATCAGAATATTCACCGTAATCCCGCTCGATTTACCGGGATAGCGTTCACTTGTTCAGGCTTGTAGCTCAATGGTTAAAACTCAGACTTCCCCAGTCCGCCAACCTTCTCAGCTCGAAGGAGTCGGCAAACCTTCTAAGGTCGAAGGAATTAAAGAACGCAGCAACTTCTTGCGTGAACCGGTGGCGACTGAGCTGCTGCAAGACACAACTCACTTTTCAGAAGATGCCCTTCAAATTCTCAAGTATCACGGGTCTTACCAGCAGGACAACCGGGATAATCGAGTCAAGGGGCAAGAGAAGGACTACCAATTCATGTTGCGTACCCGTAGTCCAGGCGGGTTTATGCCACCTGAGCTATATCTTACCCTCGATAAGTTATCCCAGGAGTATGGCAACCACACGCTTAGGGTAACAACTCGCCAAGGATTTCAAATTCACGGCATTCTGAAGCAAAATTTGAAGACGGCGATCGCTTCAATTATCCGCAATATGGGGTCAACCTTGGGGGCTTGTGGCGACCTTAACCGCAATGTTATGGCTCCTCCAGCTCCTTATAAAAATCGACCTGAGTATCAGTATGCCTCAGAGTATGCCAACAAGATTGCTGACCTACTGACACCTCAAACAGGTGCTTATTACGAGATTTGGCTGGATGGCGAAAAGGCAATCAGTGCCGAAGAAGACCCAGAGGTGAAAGCAGCGCGACAGCGCAATACTAACGGAACTAACTTCCCTGACAAAGAGGAGCCAATCTATGGGGTATACTACATGCCCCGGAAGTTTAAGATTGCGGTGACCGTACCGGGGGATAACTCGATTGACCTCTACACCCAAGATGTCAGCTTAGTGGTGATTACAAATGACCAAGGGGAACTGGAGGGATTCAATGTTCTTGCCGGTGGAGGTTTAGGGCGGACTCACAATAAAGAAGAGACGTTTGCTCGGATGGCTGATGCGATTGGCTATGTCGAGAAGGATGACGTTTACGACTTAATTAAAGCGATTGTGGCAACACAACGGGATTATGGCGATCGCGTTAACCGTCGTCATGCTCGGATGAAATACCTACTCAATGATTGGGGGGTTGAGAAGTTCCGAGAAACGGTTGAAGGCTACTTCGGCAAAAAGATTGCCCCCTACAAACCCTTACCGTCGTTCAAGTACCACGACTACCTGGGATGGAACGAACAGGGAGACGGCAAGCTTTTCCTGGGGATTTCGATTGAGAATGGTCGGGTAAAAGATGAAGGCAACTTCCGACTCAAAACTGCTCTGCGGGAAATTGTCAAGCAATTCGCTCTACCGATGCTGCTGACGGCAAGCCAGAATATCATCATTTATGAGATTGAACCGGAGCAAAAGCAAGCACTTGAGCAGGTTCTTGAACAGCACGGTGTTCAGATTACACCAGAGAGCATTGAACCCTTGGTGCGTTATTCAATGGGTTGCCCTGCGTTACCAACTTGCGGATTAGCGATCGCTGAAGCAGAACGGGCGCTTCCTGGGATACTTGACCGGATTCAGGCGCTCTTGGACAACATGGGTTTAGAGAAAGAGCAATTTGTAGTGCGGATAACAGGTTGCCCTAATGGCTGTGCCAGACCATATATGGCGGAATTGGGGTTTGTCGGTAGTGGGCCGGATACGTATCAAGTTTGGCTGGGGGGTTCAGCCGATCAGACACGGTTGGCACAACCCTATGTGGATCGAATGTCAGTTCATGAGCTGGAAACCTTCCTGGAACCGATTTTTGCTTACTTCAAGCAAGATCGTCAAGCTGGGGAAAGTTTTGGAGATTTTTGCGATCGCGTCGGTTTCGATGCCATTCGGGAATTTACTGTTACCTATCAGTCTCCAAAATTAAACTCTCAGTCCGATACTGGCTTGGTTAATGAAGTCATAATGCCAGAACCATCAACGACGCTAGTTAGCGGGAAAACTCGTTATCGGATTGGGGTGCGCGATGACCTCTACAAGCGTGTTAAGGAAGCGGCGGCACAGCAAGGTAAGTCCATGACTCAGCTAGCAGCAGAAGCTCTGGAAGCTTTTTTGAAAGCTAAGTGATACCCAGTTGCGATTCAGC
>DATNQP010000130.1:0-13256 GCA_036703965.1 Leptolyngbyaceae cyanobacterium | reverse complement strand
GGGATCGACGGGTCCCAAGACAGCGTTGGCGTCCATCACAATTTCATCGGCTGCCAAAGCAAGCATGGTCCCGCCGCTCATGGCATAGTGAGGCACAAAGACGGTGACTTTGGCTTGGTGACGAATCAGCGCTCTAGCAATTTGTTCTGTGGCAAGAACCAGACCCCCTGGTGTATGCAAAATTAAATCAATAGGCACATCGGGAGGGGTGAAGCGAATCGCTCTCAACACTTGTTCTGAGTCTTCAATTGAGATGTATCGCGATAGAGGAATTCCCAGCAAGCTTATTGACTCTTGGCGATGAATCAGCAAAATGACTCGGCTTCGACGCTGCTGTTCAAATGCTTGTAGGGTTTGAACTCGGCGAGTTTCCATCTGGCGTTTTTGCAACCCCGGCAGGAAGGATAAGACAGCCAGAAAAATCCAAAAAAAGTCAGAAAAGTTAAAGTTCATGGCTTTTACGCCTAAAAGACAGTAATTCTGATTGTTTCAGGTTCCTCTATCTAGAAGCTCTATCTCTGGAATTACTCGGTAAAGATTGGGCATGAGGGGACAATGCGTAAGTCCTGGTGTAGGAAAGCCTACAGCTTTATCCTGAAGAATCTGCGATCGCGTAAACCCCTAAGTTAGGATCGCATCAACTTGTCGCAGTGCCAAGGGAAGCAGATATGCGTCGAAATTGTTTGCGGATTAATCACGAGGGAGATTCGATTCAACTTTCCTGGCAACGCGGACAAGCTAATCCGCGCCCTGCACCATCGGTAACGTTTACGCATCCCTTTGATGAGCAAGCCTTAGCTGACTTGCGCTGGTATCTAGAAGAGTATTTGCGCTTTCCCTATGGGATTTTTCCAGACAATGCCGCGAAGATTGAGCAAAAGTTTCAAGACTGGGGAGAGCAGTTATTTGAATTAGTGTTTCGCAGTAGTGAGCAAGCGCGGCAATTTTTTCAGGCAGCAACTTACGATGGGCTGAATCAGTGCGAACTGGTGATTACTTCGGATAGTCCAGAGGTGCTGAATTTACCTTGGGAGTTATTGTACTCGCCGAGCGATCGCCAATTTCTGGCACCGTCTCTAGCAGGGATGTCTCGCAGTGTCAGTGACTACACTGTCCGAGAAATCCGCGATTTACCCCAGGATAAGCTGAATATTTTGCTGGTAATTGCCCGTCCTTATGGCGAAAAAGATATTGCTCTGAGAACGATTGCCCGTCCGTTGTTGGAAGCCATAGCAAATATTCGCCAAAAAGTCAATCTCAAAGTGTTGCGTCCACCTAGCTTTGAGCAGTTTGAGCGGGAACTAAATGCCCATCAAGGGTTTTATCACATCGTTCATTTTGATGGACATGGGGATTTTGACGCCAACAGCATCGGATTTCAGCATACTTTGGGTGCTGCGGGACAGGGAGTGTTGGTGTTTGAAAAGAATGATGGTTCGCCCGATATTGTTACGGCGGCACAGATTGCTCAGAATTTGGCAGATTGCCGGGTGCCGATTTTTGTCTTGAATGCTTGCAAATCGGGGCAGGAGGGGGAGGAAAAGTTTTCTTCTGTGGCGACGCGCTTAGTGTCCTTGGGGGCTAAGGGTGTGGTGGCAATGGCGTATTCTGTCTATGCCCAAGCGGCTAAACATTTCATGGGGCGGTTGTATGGGGAGTTGGCGGCGGGTGCGACTCTCGACAGTGCGGTGGCGGCGGGGCGAAAGGACGTTTTGAATAAGCGACTTCGCCCCAGTCCCAAGGGTGATAAGCCTCTGCAAGATTGGCTGGTGCCTGTGCTGTATCAACAGGAATCCTACACGCCGTTTATTCCCTCAACTACAGATACAAATGTTCTGGATATTGAGGATTTCCTGGAGCCAACGGTTAGCAATTTGGTGGGGTTCCCAGAGGAGGGGGCTTACGGTTTTATTGGGCGAGACTACGATATTTTGCGGTTAGAGCGGGCGTTTCGCCAAAACACTACCGTGCTGTTGCAAGGCATGGCTGGCGTGGGCAAAACTGAATTAGCTTGTGGCTTTGCTCGGTGGCTAGAGGAGACTCAGGGACGTACTGGCAAGATTTTCTTTGTGTCGTTTGAGCATGGGGCGACGCTGAGTAATGTAGTGAATCAAGTGGGAAGGGAAGTTTGGGGCGACAAGTTTTCCCAGTATCCGGCAGAGCAACAACAGCAAGCGGTACTGAAGTATCTGAAAACTCAGCCAAGTCTGTTGATTTGGGACAACTTTGAGCCTGTGGCGGGGTTTCCTGCGGGGAATGAGCCGTTGTTGAATACGAGTGAGCGATACAGTTTGCAGCGGTTTCTCAAAGATTTGCGCGGCGGGAAGTCTTGGGTGTTGATTACCAGTCGCCGTGAGGAGCGTTGGCTGGATTGTGGTTACAGCTTAGTGGAGTTGCGGGGACTGCGGGAGCAGGATGTTGAGGAGTTGGCGGCGAAGATTCTGCAATCGGCAGGGGTAGATAGGGCGAAACTGCCGCCGGAGTATCTGGAGTTGCTGAAACTTTTGGGAGGACATCCGTTCTCGTTGCGGGTGGTGTTGCCGCATCTGACAACTCAGACACCCAAGCAGTTGATTGAAGCATTGCGGCAGGGACTCGATAGGTTGGATGGAACCCCGGATAAGGTGAGGGAGAAATCTCTCGCCGTCTCGCTAGATTATTCCTTTGCCAAGTTGTCTGAACGCGCTCGTCGGCATTTGCCGTTTTTGGCTCTATTCTCCGAGCGAGTTAATGCTGATTTGCTCCATGTTTTCTCTAGCAATCCCAATGATGAAGATGGACAGGCATATCAAGTGTTTTTTGGGGAGAACTTGCAAAAGGCTGATTGGCTCGGACTGCTCAACGAAGCAGCAGAAGCAGGCGTCTTGGAACACCTTGGTGAAACCATCTACAAAATTCATCCTGCCCTTCCCTGGTATCTGCGTCAACGGCTATCTCAACAACATACTGCCCAGGAGGTCAGCGAACTGGAAAAAAAGTTGCTGGTTTTCTACGCAGTGTTGGCGGATAACTACCACGAGGAACTCATCAGCAATGCTGAACTGGCAAGCATTGTGCTGCGAGTTGAAGAGCCAAATTTGTTGCAAAACTTGCGACTGGCAGAACAGCAGCAGAGTTGGGAATACGCTCAAGCAATTCTACAAGCCTTAGGTGAGGTGTATACGCGAATAGGTCGCAAACCCGAATTTAAGTCTCTGCAACAACGGGCGCTCAAGCAAATTGGCATCCATCTGGCAGAAGCAAAGGTGAAGGGGCAAGAAGCCTTCTCTTTCTGGATGTATCTGCGGGCAGTAGATGCCAACGAGGCTCTAGATGCTTCTGACTTGGAAGGAGCTAGGGCAATTTACCAAGAAATCCTTGATCAACTTACCTCCTTAAATGACTCCTGGGTGAATGACAAGATTGCTGTTTTCTATCACCAACTGGGAATAGTAGCACAGGAGCAACGGCGCTTCGACGAGGCTACCGCTTTCTACCACAAAGCCCTGCAAATATTTGAAGACGCGGGGGATTTTTACAAGGCTGCGAGTGACTATCACAGTCTGGGAGTGGTGGCACGGGAGCAACGGCGCTTTGACGAGGCTACCGCTTTTTACCAAAAAGCCTTTGAAATTCGAGAGCAGTTTCAAGACTGGCGCAAAGCTTCATCAACATTAAGCCAATGGGGCAATCTGTTAGAAATTCAAGAGAAATGGGCTGAAGCATTGCAAATCTACATTCATGCTTTCGCCATCGACCTCGAACATAATGAAGAGTGGATTGGCTCGGATATCAGAGATTTAGGGCGAATGCTCAAGGCTATGGGAACGTCTCAGTTTGAGTCAGTTTGGCAACAGGTGACGGGTGAGGAGTGTCCGGAAGAGGTGCGTTCAGCAATTCAGGCAGCAAGTGAAGAAAACGAGGAGTGATATGGAAGTTCAATTAAGTACTGATGAAATCAAGGCTAAGCAGCAGCTATTACAGGAGTACAAACCCGCTCAAGAAGCATTTGCCATCCTAGAAAAAAATCAGGGCAGACTTGACGCCAGTGTTGATGAACTTTGGGATAAGAACTTTTCAGCAGGAAAAACTCAGTACATTCAGGGCAAATCCCTCTGGAAGGTAATGCTGGGCGAACTCCGCAGAGAACTCTGCGGTGATGATGGGTTTCGCGGCAAAGTTAAGGAATATACCAATAACCCAGGTAGTGCGCCTTTACTCACCGGGTTGATTGTCTCCCTCGTCGGTGTTGCTGGGGCGCACGGATTACCCATTGACCCTGCGATCGCGACTATCGTTGTTTTGTATATTGTCAAAATTGGACTGAATACGTTTTGCGAATACACTGAACCTGATACTGACCCTAAACTCCCTGCTGCCGAAGAAGGAAAAGAAAAATGAGGGCGTGATGTACTACCGCTAGCTTTAATGAGGAAATGCGATCGCGCGATCGCCACGAATTTGTAGGGGCGGGTTTAGGGATAATTTTTGTTGTTCCACCAGAAAACATTATTCAAAACCCGCCCTGCACCCATATATGTGAATTGTAAAACCATCTATTAGAAAAGATTGCTTTTTTTTCGGTTATCTGTGGGTAAGGGCGGGTTTTGTTGAGAGGTTATCGGTATTTCCACAAATTTAGTCCCTAAACCCGCCCCTACAGCTCTAAACTCTGCCTGCGTGGCAAACAAAAAAGGAGAATAAGAAACGCGATTGCTTAATAGGTTGTATATCGATTATCGGCGGGTTTGGGCGGGTTTTGTTTGAAGGTTATCGGTGTTTCCTCAAATTTATTCCCTAAACTTGCCCCTACAAGAGCGCACTATTACTGATATTGAATGGGTTTTGTTGAAACATTTTCGGTATATCTACCCTTTTATTCTCTAAAGCTGACCTTAGAGAATAGTCGTAATATTTGTTCTAGCGATAAACTTGTATCTACCTGATGATTAAATACGACCCCAATAAACATCATCGTCGTGCAATTCGCCTCAAGGAATACGATTATGCCAAGACTGGGGCATATTTTGTCACCATCTGTACATGGCAGCGTCAAGGTTTTTTGGGTGAGGTGGTGAATGGTGAAATGCAGTTGAGTCGTTATGGTGACATTATTCAATTCTATTGGCACAACCTACTTAACCATCATCACCATCTGGAATTAGATGAATTTGTCATCATGCCTAACCATTTGCATGGAATCCTCGTTTTAAAAGATGATTCTGCCTGTAAAAAACGTCATGGGTTGCCAGAGATTATTCGGGGCTTCAAAACCTTTTCCGCACGCCGCCTTAATAAAATCCGAGGCACGGCTGGCGTCTCAGTGTGGCAACGTGGCTATTACGAACACATCATCCGACATGAAGAATCACTAATGGCAATCCGTGAATATATCGTCAATAATCCCTTATCCTGGGAAAATGATGAATTGCATCTTAATAATCCCAATGAATGGGATGGAAAAATTAAAAACTTAGTGTTGCAGATGAATCGAATGTAAATCTAATGTAGGGACGGGTTTAGGAACTAAATCAGTAGGTAAACCAACAACATCAATACAAAACCCGCCCTGACTGATAATCAAAGCCAGCGACAACCTCTGTACAAAATCCACCCGATGAAATGCGATCGCATTTCCTTTGTGCAGGTGATGGGTTGTATTCTGGGGTTATGGGTTAGGGCGGGTTTTGTATAGAGGTTATCGGTATATGCACGATTTAGTCCCTAAACCCGCCCCTACAAATTTACAAACGCGATCGCTCACTTCTTAGAAATTGTTTCTTTTTCTACTGGCACCCATCGGCTAGTTAAATCTTCCACAAAACTTCTCTGACCTATTCCTGCGTCATTGACTACTTCTACTTTCAGTGTTGGTAGATAAGCGCTATCAAGTATTTCATGCCCATAGGCAACAACTTGACCTAAGTTCCCGGTTATTTTATGAAGTGCATAGTCGCCAATGTTTAGCATACTTTTCATGAGTGGCAACACTCCTTAGTTGAGTTGGTTGTCAATGCATACCTTAACAATGGGATCAATAGGCGGCAACAATTATTAATAAAAAGGCTAAATTGTTACAAGTTAACACAAATCTCTCAAAAATCTGGCACGGCTCAATCGTGATGAAGAAAATCTGCCTACGCTTGTTGCAGAGTAGCTTGTGTGCCGGGAGAAGCTCTTTCCTAATATTTGGGGAAGTATGAGAAAAACCCCACAGCCTTTCCTCAATCTGAGTGAAGACAAGAGGAGCAGCTTTTATTCACCACACAGACAGGGAGTAAAAGTCGCTGACTTCAGAAGTTGCCTAGCATAGTAGATAGAGGCAGCCTTATCAATACTTCTATGACGCAATTTCATCTCCAAGCCCCCTTTCAACCGACAGGTGACCAGCCACAAGCGATCGCACAACTCACTTCTCACTTACAAGCTGGGTCACGCTACCAAACCTTATTAGGTGCCACGGGAACGGGAAAAACGTTCTCAGTAGCCGCCGTTATTGAAAAAATAGGCAAACCTACCCTAGTTCTCGCCCATAACAAAACCCTAGCTGCCCAGTTATGTAATGAGTTGCGGGAGTTCTTTCCCAATAATGCGGTTGAGTACTTCGTTTCCTACTACGACTACTACCAGCCGGAAGCTTATATCCCCGTCACCGACACTTATATAGAGAAGAGTGCGGCAATTAATGATGAAATTGATATGCTCAGGCACTCAGCAACGCGATCGCTTTTTGAGCGCCGTGATGTCGTTGTTGTTGCTTCCATCAGCTGCATCTATGGTTTGGGTATGCCTGCCGAGTACCTAAAGGCATCAATTCCCTTGCGGGTGGGGAAAGAAGTTGATCAACGCCAGTTGTTGCGAGATTTAGCATCGGTACAGTATTCGCGCAACGATATAGATATGGGTCGGGGTCGTTTCCGGGTTAAGGGCGATGTGTTGGAAATTGGTCCTGCTTACGAAGACCGCATTATTCGCGTGGAATTCTTTGGCGATGAAATTGACGCGATTCGCTATGTTGACCCTGTAACAGGTGCAATTCTCCAGAGTTTAGAGGCTTTGAATGTCTACCCAGCGCGTCACTTTGTCACACCTGACGACCGACTAGAGGAAGCTTGTGAGGCGATTGAGGAGGAATTGCGAGGGCGTTTGGAGCAATTGGAGAAAGCGGGGAGTTTGCTGGAAGTTCAACGGTTAGAACAGCGTACCCGCTATGACTTAGAACTATTACGAGAAGTCGGTTACTGCAACGGTGTCGAAAACTATTCCCGTCACCTCGCTGGACGCAATGCGGGGGAACCGCCGGAGTGTTTAATTGATTACTTCCCCAAAGACTGGCTGTTGGTGGTCGATGAATCCCACGTCTCGGTGCCGCAAATTCGGGGAATGTACAATGGCGACCAAGCTAGAAAAAAAGTGCTAATTGAGCATGGCTTTCGCTTACCGAGTGCGGCAGATAACCGCCCTCTGAAGTCAGAGGAGTTTTGGGCAAAGGTGAATCAATGCATTTTTGTTTCGGCAACCCCAGGCGACTGGGAGATCGAGCAGTCGGAAGATCGAGTGGTGGAACAGGTGATTCGACCAACGGGTGTGATTGACCCAGAAATCTTCGTGCGCCCTACAGAAGGTCAAATTGACGATCTACTCGGTGAGATTAAAGACAGAGTTGATAAACAGGAACGAACACTGGTTACAACCCTCACCAAACGTATGGCGGAGGATTTGACCGAATACTTGCAAGAACGAGGAATTAAGGTACGTTATCTACACTCAGAGATTCAGTCGATTGAGCGGATTGAAATCTTGCAGGCGTTGCGGGAAGGTGACTTTGATGTATTGATTGGGGTCAACTTGTTGCGAGAAGGGTTGGATTTACCAGAGGTATCTCTGGTGGCGATTTTGGATGCCGATAAAGAAGGCTTCTTAAGGGCGGCGCGATCGCTTATTCAAACGATAGGTCGTGCGGCGCGTCATATCCGGGGGCAAGCGATTATGTATGCTGATAATCTCACGGATAGCATGATCAAAGCGATCGATGAGACTGAACGCCGTCGTGGGATTCAACTTGCCTACAACCGGATGCACGGAATTACACCTCAGCCAATTATCAAGAAATCTGGTAATTCGATTCTGGCGTTCTTGGAAGTATCGCGACGACTGAATGCTCAACAACTCGAAGAGGTTTATGAACAGGCGGACGATCTGTCATTAGAGCAAATTCCGGATTTAATTACCCAACTGGAAGCGCAGATGAAGGAAGCCGCGAAAAAGCTGGAGTTTGAGGAGGCGGCGAAATATCGCGATCGCATTAAGCATTTGCGAGATAAACTACTAGGTCATTAGTATTAGCTTTCTTCACCTAGTACAAGTGCATCAAGAGGAAACAAACGTAAGAGAAACTGATAAACTACCAATTTTCATCCATTGGCTATTGGTATATTGATGCACAAATTCTTCATTGTGTCTTTATCCGCTCTGTTCATTTCCACTCCTGCGGTAGCAGCAGAAAATTTAAATTCTCAACTCCTGACGGCTGTCTGTCGTCAGCAGTGGTGGCGAGCCATTCGTGTAGTGGATAGAATGACTGCGGTGTCCGAGCCTCAATATCGCAAACAGTTACGAGTTTACCGTACCCGATTGGTTCGTATCGCTCGTTTTGGCGTGCCAGCTTTGAGTTCTGACTGTGCAAGCGATGGTCTCCCCCGCTCAGGATTACCTGACATCCAACTCACGCCTTCACAGTATCGACCACCAGAGTGATGTTTTGATGTCACGAATCAGGAGAACTGATGAATTACACTAACTGCCTCAGACAGCACACTCTAAGGCTGCTCCTCATCCTCAAGCAGCTCACCTAGATACAGTTCGATAAACTTCTCGGCAGCTGCTCGATTAATTCCCTTAAGAGCTTTGACAATATCTGCAACTGTCTCAGCCGTGGGGTCTGCCCGTTCATGAAACCAACGATTCACAACAGTTCGCTCAATGCCCAACGCCACTGCCAACTTGTTCTGACTGATAGTGTAGGTTTCCAACGCCTGCTTAAGGGCTTGTCCTGCTCTTCCCATGCCTCTGTTCGCGAAGCGTGTCCATAGGACATCGTGTCAGAGGAACATGACCGAGTAAATGTGAACAAATAAGTTTACATTTTGTATGATTGAGATGTGAACCTCAGTGGACGACTATCTGATCAGGAGATTGAATAAACCGAAATTTCAAGTCACAGACTCAGACATTACCGTACAGCCTATGGAAACCATCACGTTGACCATTCCTCGTCTGAGCGCAGAGGGTTTTCTCGAACTCTGCCAAGCTAATCAAGACTTGCAGCTAGAACTTACTGCAACAGGAGAAGTAATTATTATGCCTCCTACTTTCCCCTGGACAGGCAAGCAAAATTTTGGAATCATCGCTCAACTCGGTGCTTGGATTGATAGAACAGGCTTAGGCTTAGGCTTCGACTCCTCTACCGGATTTACTCTCCCTAATGGTGCTGTGCGATCGCCTGATGCTAGTTGGGTAAGTAATGAGCGCTGGGAGACTTTGACTGAGAGTCAGCAAAAGGAGGAGTTTTCTCCCCTATCTCCTGACTTTGTGGTGGAATTGCGCTCTAGTAGTGACTCTCTCAAAAAGCTTAGAGAAAAAATGCAGGAGTATATCGACAACAAAGTTCGCTTAGGCTGGTTGATTGACACGACAAAGAAGCAAGTGGAAATCTATCGTCTAGGGCGGGATGTAGAGGTTTTGGAGTCTCCAACCACGCTATCTGGGGAGGATGTACTGCCAGGGTTTGTGTTGGATTTGAATAAGGTTTGGTGAGGGGCGATCGCCTATTGAGTATATCGTTCATTACTGATTCCCCTACCTTTGTCCTAGCCTTCATCACCTAACTTTGAGACTTCGCAGGCGATTGAGGGCAGCTGCAAGCTCAAAACGACGGAATAGCACTAAGTCTCCTGGGGGCAAGGGACTAAGAATATCTAATCCTTTGGATTCAATATCTTCCATGACGCGCTTCAGAATCTCTGGTAGTGTGCGCTGACCATCTATATAGTGCCGCTTCGCGTAGACGATCGCTTCCGCAATTGCCCGCAATTGTCCCGCCTCCACAATTTGCTCGACAGCTGCTAAGTCAATTGCCTCTGTACCGAATACAACTTCGTCTACATCCCGGACTTTCAACTTTACCTCTCGCTGACCTCGGCTGGGATCGATGCTCTCTGGTAACGGTACGCGCGGGGTGATATTGCCAAACTGTTCGCCGCCTTCAGGGGTACGTTCCGTTCTGTATTGCTGCGCTTGGCAGATCGCTTTTGCTCTTTCGGTGACATCGCTGGGTTGGAAGTTTTCCATCGCGATGACGGTATCCGCGACATCAAAGTAATCGCCGCTACCACCCATAACTAAGATTGTGGAAACGCCATAGTCGCTGTACAACTGTCGCACTTTGTCAATAAATGGTGTGATCGGTTCTTTGTCTTTGGCAATTAACTGCTGCATTCGGCGATCGCGAATCATAAAGTTAGTGGCTGCCGTGTCCTCGTCCACCAGTAGTAACTGCGCACCCGCTTCTAATGCCTCGATGATGTTTGCCGCCTGGGAGGTACTCCCACTCGCATTCGTTGTAGAAAAGTGATGGGTAGAGCGACCTTGGGGCAGCTGGTTAATAAAAGGCGAAATGTCTACGCCCGCAATGCTGCGACCATCCTCAGCCCGAATCTTCACAGCGGCGGGATTGGTGACAACCAGCTCACGCCCATCATCAGGGATGTGGTTGTAAACTCCTATCTCAATAGCTCTAAGCAACGTAGACTTCCCATGATAGCCACCACCAACAATTAGGGTGACACCAGCAGGAATACCCATACCCCTAATTAAGCCCCGATTGGGACAGCTGAATTCAACTCGCAGTGCCTCTGGGGCTTGTAAAGGCATTGCATCATTTTGCAAAGGTCGCTGATCAACGCCACTGCATCGAGGGAGAATCGCACCGTCCGGAATGAAAGCAACCAACCCACGCTCTACCAGATGCTGACGCAACCAGTCGGCATCTTCAACAGTTTCGATGTGATGCTCAATTGCAGCAGCATCTAGCGATTGATACTTGATAGCTTGGTCAACAATCTGGGGGATATCGTTGCACAGCATTTGAGCCGCCTGACGGCCTGCGATGCTACGGCCACGCGCTGGTAGTCCAACAACGAAGCGCACTTCGACTAATTCATCGCTAACGAAAGCTGAGGTGCGTTCAAGAACCGATTGTCCGACATGAGCAATGGCAATCAGTCCACTGTTACCAGTACCCCGATGAGAGCTGAGGTCTCGTGCCACACGGCAAAAAGAGCGGGTTAGGTAATCGCGCAGTGCGATTTCTCGGCTGTGGGTTCGATAGAGGTTAGGGGGAAAACCCGCGACTGACTGCGGTAGTTGCACCCGCACCTGGCTAGGAGTGGCGAAAGGGTCACCCTGCACGCGATCGATAATTAGGGTGAAATCCGGGAACTGGTAGCTTCCCTGAATCCCTTTGTAAGCTTTGTAGCCACGCTCATCAAGTTGCAGTAGTAGCTGGCGCAGATTCTCTCGATTGGTCATTTGGTCGTTGATCTCACCTGAGTTCCATGTAAGCCTCCCAAAGAAACCCAACTCGACACCTTAAAACGAATGGCACTGACTTAATGAAAATTCATCACAACCAATAAATTCTTGTGCAGGGGGTCTGGGGAAGGCACGTGCGCTAACGCGCCCCGCTTCGCTAACGTCCCCCAGTGGGGGGATTGGGGGGAATCCCCCCAATCCGGGTTTTTCCAACGAACGACTACTTTTGGATTAAGTCAGTACCATTCACCTTAAAACGGCTGATGTTACTACCTTGCGCGTCGCGCCCTCATAATTGTTTGTGGCAAGACACCGACCAACAGAGCCAAGGCTTCGTCTGGCAGTCTGGCAATCGTCTGGGCATCAAAGAAGCCCTCAAACTGATTGAGGAGCATCTCAGCTCGCTGTAGGGGCACTGGCTTGTCTGTAATTGTTCTAATCAATCGAATCCACTGAATCCGAATCGAATACGCCCGCTTTCGCTCATCAACTGATTGAGCAGGGAGCAATGAAAAATTGCCCACGGGTAACTCTCGCAGACAATCTCGATCAAATGGTCCTCGTACCGCCGAGCCTGGTCCTGCAAATTCAGCGTGATTGCGCTTATAAAGAATTAAGCCATTCTGACGCCGAGGATTAACAATCAGTAGCTCATTATTGAACCCAAACTCTTGCTGGCTCATACTGGTAATCAGCAACTACTACTAATCTTAGCCTCCACCTGCCCAGAGCGATTCTCTACCCTGGCACTCTGCCTTTAGAAACAGAATCAGGCGATCGCGTGGAAGTAAGGAAACTAGTGCAGCGTGGCAGAAATAACTATCCAGTTGAAAAAGGTTAAAAAGCTTACTGTACAAGCTTTCTTGCCTTCTGCCTCCTGCCTTCTGCCTCCTGCCTCCTGCCTTGGAGCTTTCTTGCACTAGTCTTGCTGGAAACCGCTTCTCAATAACAAAACAATGGCAGCGAACAATAGCATTCCACCCAACAAACCGAATACACCAAGTTGTTCGTTGAAGAACAACCCAGCTAGCAAGGTTGAGGTTAGCGGCTCCACTAAGGTAGTGATGCTAGCAACTGTAGCTGTTGTGTGCCGAATCCCTTGCAAGAACAGCACATAGGCGAGTACGGTTGGGACTAGTCCCAAGTACAAAAGTAGCACCCATGCGCTTATTGGGTAGCTGATGGCAAAGCTATGGAACACAGTAAAGGGTAACAAGACGATCGTGCCCGTTCCGAACCCAATGGTGAGTGACTGAAGTGGGTGATACCGTCTCAAGGCACGGCTGCATAGGGTAACAACAGCGTAACCAAATGCCGAACCGAGCGCCAACACTACTCCGATTATCGTGTTACCTTGCTCTCCAGTGGTATTGGCTGGGACTCCTACCAATAGAGTTGTACCCACAAGTGCCAGCGCCAGTGCCAGCATTAACCAAGACGTGAGTTTTTCACCGAATAACCACAGGGAAAGAACTGCCACTAGCACGGGTGCAGTGCACAGCGTGACGAGAACTGCGATCGCAACTCCAACGAGGGCGATCGCACCGAAGTAGCAGACTTGGTAGAGTGCCATCATTATGCCAATCAGCATCATCAACACCAAGTCACGCCGCGCCACCTGAAACATGCGTCTTCCTAGTACAGACCAACCTAACCAAAGTAGTGCTGGCAGTGAGATGGCTAAT
>DATNQP010000129.1:0-2957 GCA_036703965.1 Leptolyngbyaceae cyanobacterium | reverse complement strand
ACTGCGGAATTAATGGCTCCTTACCGGGACTTTTCTTCACTTCTAGCATCTTCGCTAGTCCCCCACTCCGGTATTGACTTAACCACCGTTGAACTGTGCTACGACTGCGCCCGATAATAATAGCCAAGTGTTCTACTGTTTTCACTTGCTGGATTTTGAGCAGGTACAGCGCTTGCACTCGTTGATAGCTACGCTTGTCTTTTTGCTGTACTAGCAACTTTTTCAGCGTTTCAGCTCCTTCAGTAATTTCAAGCCTCACAATTCTTGACATCCTGACACTCTGATAACCAACTTTAAAAAGAGCTTTAACTAATTGTCTCATTGTTAAACCCAATTGGTATTAGTAGGGTGCATTGCTAAAGCTGTTCAGCACCGGGTTGCCCGTTTTCGACAATAAACGAAGCGAGAGTGCTGATAGTCGCATTGGGGTCAAGGATGGTTGAAACCACGCGGTAGTCACTCTGCCAGCGCTCGCGAGTGAGGTTACAGCGCACGTAACCCCGAAATGCCCCATCGAAGAACTTGGTGTGAGGATTGTCAGGCAAAGCTGCCGTTACAGGGGCAATAAATGCCGTTGCGAAGTCAGACGTTATTGAAGTTCCCACAAACTCGGTAGCGACAGTAGGCGAGGTGGGGTTATCGAAATCGGCTTTCAAGTCGTGTACCCAATTAGAGTGGATATCACCTGTGATCACAACGGGATTGCTGGGTTGTCGCTGTTGGATGAAATCTAAAAGGCGATCGCGTGCCGCTACATAACCATCCCACTGATCCATGTTGAACACCTCTGCACCAGGGCGAGCATCAAAGTCGTACTGCGCCATCATCGTCTGCTGTGCAATGACATTCCAGCGTGCATTAGAGTTGTCCAATCCCTGAAACAACCACTGCTCTTGCTCGGAACCCAGCATAGTTTGGGATTGTTCCAAGGCTCCTGGGCAGCGTGGCTTAAGGTTGTCATCACAGGGTTGATCGCTGCGGTACTGACGAGTATCGAGGATGTGAAAGTCAGCGAGTTCACCAAAAGCAAGACGTCGATAAAGCTGCATATTGGGACTATTAGGCAGCGCAAAACTGCGTAAGGGCATATGTTCGTAGTAAGCTTGGTAAGCATTAGCTCGCCGTTGCGTAAACTCCTGCTGACTTTGGTTTTCTTCAGGAATCAAGTTTGCGTAGTTGTTCTCGACTTCATGGTCATCCCAGGTGACGCTCCAGGGAAATGCAGCATGAGCCGCCTGTAAATCTGGGTCAGTTTTGTACAGGGCGTAGCGATTGCGGTAATCGTCCAGGCTGATGATTTCGGGGCTATTGTGGACACGAATATTACCCGCTTCTGATTGGTACTCATTAGAACCATACTCGTAGATGTAGTCGCCCAAGTGAACGACCAAATCGAGGTTTTCCTGAGCCATATATTTGTACGCCGTAAAATATCCGTGTTCGTACATTTGGCACGAAGCAAAGGCAAAGTTGAGTTGGTTAGTCGGAGTACTTAAAGCCGGAGCAGTGCGCGTCCTACCAATTGGGCTGACTTCGTTACCTGCCTTGAATTGATACCAGTACCATTGAGCAGACTTAAGTCCACCGAGAACGACGCGGATGGAGTGAGCCAGTTCTGGGGTTGCCATTGCCGTACCTCGCAGCACGACATTTTTCATGTTCGGGTCGGTGGCAAGCTGCCACTGCACCGGGATGTTCACTCCTGGCATACCACCGTTCCCAGTTAAGGGTTCAGGCGCAAGCCGCGTCCACAACACGATGCCATCGGGGAGCGGATCGCCTGAAGCCACACCGAGTTTGAAGGGATAGTCAGAAAACTTAGGTTGAGCAACGACTCGACGACTGGGCCATTGAGACGCGAGTACAATACCTGTTAAAGCTCCAGCGCTAACCAGCAAGTTTCGCCGTTTCAGCCGAGTTGAAAGTAAGCACTCAAAATGAAAGCGCTCCATAAGCACCCCTCTTGAAATTTTATTGATACCGATAAGTCAAGAGTCAACAAAATAAAACAAGAGTCAGTAACAAGCTCGATTGGATTGAGTCAATCATTAGCGATTTCCTTGACAATCGCCTTGATGGGCAAAATCGAGTTGATTACCCAGTAGCGCTAATTAGGGAAAAGGTAAAACCTTTATTTTGAAACCAACAAGAAGACTATCGGCTTGACCTACTCGTCTTTTAGGTGACTTTGACGTGTGCAAGATGAACTTAACAATCAGACCTTAACTATTCGTCAAGCTTTTGTTAAGAATCACTGATTATGCCTTACGAATAGTGATTACTCCTTCTCTGACAGCACCGAGTCACATTGTGATCGCCCAGTGTTACAAAAGCTACGAAGGAGTGCGGTGCTCCTTGTACATGGAAGAAACCAGTCTGTTTTCTTAGGAGAGTGATATATCGAATCCAGTTAGTTAAAGATATTGCTTTAGATATACCTCAAATGCACTTCTACTGATAGACCGTATTACCTATGTATAACGGTAAATCTAATGTTATGTAGACAACTGGGAAGTTAGGATTCATTACCTACATGCAAGTAATCAATGATCAGAGTATATTAAACCAAGCTTCAACTTGGGGTTTTATCTGCGAACGTGATCAGCACAACAATTGGCAGATTCTTCCAAAGCTGAGAACTACAAGCTGGAAATTGCAGCAGAATGGGGAGAGATGGTTACTGCTAGTTGATGGTGTGGCTCAAGTTAATCTTCACCCACCAGAAGCGATCACCTTTTTGGAGCGTCGTTGGTCAAGTCGGTTTGAGCGGAAAGCCGTTTAGACAGTATTACCCCAAACAATGGATAAGTAAAATAGCTTATAGAACCCATTTGACATCTTACGGAGCCTAAATTAAGGTACTCAAAGCCGTCTCACCCGCTCCGATGCCGTATTCCAGCGACCTCACCGATGAAGAATGGGAAATCCTTGAACCCCTGTTGCTCCGGATATTACCC
>DATNQP010000128.1:0-3327 GCA_036703965.1 Leptolyngbyaceae cyanobacterium | reverse complement strand
GCTTAATAAGCCGGAGATGCCAAACAGGAAATGGCAATGCCCAGCATCAACCCGACAATCACCTGAAAGGGTGTATGTCCGAGTAATTCCTTAAGGCGGTCTTCGTTGAACTCTTTACCTTCACTAAATAACTCATCAATGATTTGATTGAGAATGCGAGCTTGCTTCCCGGCAGCCTGACGAACACCAGCAGCATCGTACATGACTATCACCGCAAAGATTAGTGCGATCGCAAAATCAGGACTCGCCCATCCCATAGTTTGTCCCACACCGGTAGCCAAGGCGGCAACAAATGCCGAGTGAGCGCTAGGCATACCGCCGGTAGTTACGAGAACGCGGAGATTGAATTTGCGATTTTTTGTTAGCTCAACCAGGAGCTTAGTGAGTTGAGCAACTAGACAAGCAATGATCGCAACCAGCAGTACCTGGTTGTCTAGAATATCGCCAAAGTCCTGCATCGTGTTTTACTTGAAATTGGTTATTGGTTGTTGGTTATCGGTTATTGGTTATTGGTTGTTGGTTATTGGCTTGCCAACAAACAACAAACAACAAACAACAAATAACTAATGAGTGCGTGTCGTAATAAAATTAGCGATCGCGATAAGCGCTTGAGCTTTCTCGCCAAACACGTCTAGTTCAGCTTTTGCCGCATCCACTAACTGCTGAGCTTTGGCTTTTGATACCTCAAGTCCCCATAGGCTGGGATAAGTCGCCTTTTGTGCTTGGAGGTCTTTACCTGCCGTTTTCCCCAGTTCTTCCTGAGTGGCGGTGATATCCAGGATGTCATCGACAATTTGAAAGGCTAACCCAATATTTTTGGCATAGCCAGACAGTCGCTCTTGGTCGGCATCCGTTGCCCCTGCCAAAATCCCTCCACAAACCACACAGGCTTCTAACAACGCCCCGGTTTTGTGAGTATGAATAAAATTGAGGGTTTCTTCCTGAATATTAGACTTTCCTTCCGACTCCAGGTCAACCACTTGACCCCCAACCAATCCCGACGCCCCCACGGCTCTCGCCAACCGAGCTATGACCTGCAACACCCGCCCTGCTGGAACATTCTGGGTTTGAGCGGCAATATACTCAAAGGCATAAGCCAACAACCCATCCCCTGCCAGAATCGCAATGTCCTCACCATAGACCTTATGGTTAGTCAGTTTGCCCCGGCGGTAGTCGTCATTATCCATTGCCGGTAGGTCATCATGAATTAACGACATGGTGTGAACCATTTCTAGGGCGCAGGCCGTCGGCATTGCCATCTCCACCGTACCGCCTACCAGCTCACAGGTAGCAAGACAAAGAATCGGACGCAAGCGTTTACCCCCAGCGAGGAGGGAATAGCGCATCGCCTCGTAAATCTTTTCGGGATAGGTAAGCGGGAGGGAACGGTCTAGAGCCGCCTCAACTTGAGTTTGCCGCTGATTTAAGTAAGTTGATAAGTTAAAAGCAGGGGCTTCCCCGTTGGGGGCAGGTCGCCCATCCGTCGCTACCATGCCTTAAATCCTTGATTATTTTGTCACTGTCCTAACAATTCTACGAGGGTTGGGGTCTTTATGAATGCGATCGCGTATAGCTTAGTACAGTATTGTGTAACAACATGGCGACAGTCATGGCTCCAACCCCACCGGGAACGGGGGTAATAAATTCTGCGATTTCCCGAACCGGCTCAAAATCGACATCCCCAACAAGGCGCGACTGACCGCTCTCGTCAGTGACACGATTGATACCAACATCAATCACCACAGCTTTGGGTTTTACCATGTTAGATGTGATCAATTGGGGGCGTCCGACGGCAGCAATCAGAATGTCAGCGCTGCGGGTGAGTTCATCGAGGTTATGCGTTCGCGAATGGGCAACTGTCACCGTCGCATCAGCTTCCAGAAGCATTAGCGCCAGTGGTTTACCCACCAAAATACTGCGTCCGACAACAACCGCTTGTTTGCCTTTGACATCAATTTGGTACTCCCGCAACAGGCGCATCACCCCTGCTGGGGTGCAGCTGCGTAATCCAGTTTCCCCCCGTACCAAACGCCCTAGATTAAGGGGGTGCAATCCATCGGCGTCTTTATCCGGATGAATTTGGTGCAGTAAGGAAACAGCATCTAAGTGCTCAGGTAAGGGTAACTGGACGAGAATCCCATCGACTCGCTCATCCTGATTGAGAGCTTGAATCGTTTGCTCTAGTTCTTCTTGGGAGGTATCGGCGGGGAAATGACGCCCAAAAGACGCCATGCCAACCTTAGCGCAGGCACGCTCTTTCCCTCGTACATAGGCAGCACTGGCAGGGTTGTCACCCACCATCAGCACGGCTAATCCTGGAGAGCGTCCAGTTGCCAAACGCAGCGGCTCGATCTGTTCAGACAGCTGCGCCTGAATTCGTTGAGCAAGGGCTTTACCATCTAGTATGTTGGCGTACAAAGAGTCCATTGGGATTATAGGAGCGTTTTCTTTCGTGCTTTGTGTCTGCTTATCACAAGCAGCTAAACCCTAAACCATAACAGTTTCGCAGATTTCGCTGATTGATAAAAAAGATCGACTGTGTGCAAAAGTGCAAAAACTGAAGCAAGAGCTGGAAAAGTATGTTAACTAAACGCATAGCAATAATGCCCTTAAAAGTCAGACCGATGCAACATAGGAAGACAAAAGGCAATCTCTGTGTACATTTGCCAAGTAGTGTGCGTCCCTCCCGAACTCGCGGGGGAATCAGGGGAGTAAACAAAGATTCAGGTGCAAGATGTGAGTTGTCAAAACTGACTTACTTTTTACCCTTTTGCTTTTTACTTTTTGGGGGAGCGCTTGTTAGTTGTGGCAACTCAGCCTCACTTGGCATTGGTGGGATAAATATCAGCAATATTGGTGGGAATGTCACGAAAATCAGTGATATCCAACAAAATCAAAATACCGCTGGTCTGATTTTTCTCCAAGGTCAAGTCGCCACTCGTGCGCCATTTTTGGCAGCGGGTGCTTATAAACTCCAGGATGCCACGGGTGCAATTTGGATAATGACTAACCAACCCCTTCCCGATGTCGGGGATGAAGTCTCGATCAAAGGTCAGCTACAATTCCAAAGCATTCCTGTCGGTAGACAAGATTTAGGCGAAGTCTATGTTCAGGAGCAAAGGCGGCTAAAACAAAGGGCAGGACAACGAGAACAACGCATACCGGCTCAAGGGCGTTCAAAGCCATGAACAGCAAGCCAGTTGAAGTCGCGATCGCCATCCTCCAATCCTCAGACCGATTTCTCATGCAGCTACGAGACAACATCCCTAGCATCATCTACCCCGGTTGCTGGGCTTTCTTTGGCGGTCATATCGATCCCGGTGAGAC
>DATNQP010000127.1:0-7734 GCA_036703965.1 Leptolyngbyaceae cyanobacterium | reverse complement strand
TCAGCTCTTGGAATCTTTTGGTCGTGCTTCCTGGCTCAGCTGGATGGCTGCGTTAGTACCTCAGCGGTTGCGGGGGCGGTATTTTGGCTTTCGCAATAGTGCTGTTAGCTTGACGAATCTCATTGGTGTGCCACTGCTGGGACTGGTGGTATCGAAATGGCCCGGTGGAAGACTCCAAGGTTACAGTGCAATCTTGGTTTTAGGAATTGTGCTTGGCATCACCAGTCTGGTTTGTCAGTTCTTTATGACCGATGTGAATCCAAAGCTTTCACACATCAGGCATTCCAATACAGCCCATAGCTCGTCCACAGGGACAATTTTTAGCTTCCTCAAGGACGCTAATTTTTTGAAGTTTTTGCTTTACTCTGGCCTATGGAGCTTTGCTGTAAACGTCAGCGCTCCCTTCTTTAACCTCTACCTGCTGGATAACTTGGCTATAGATGTCAGCGTGGTAACGCTCTATAACAGTATAGGGGCGGGTGCTAACTTGCTGATGCTGGTTTTTTGGGGCAAGCTGGCTGACCGAGTTGGGAATCGCCCGATCATGTTAGTAGTGGGAATCTTAGTGGCTCTAACGCCTCTACTCTGGCTAGAAGCTGGAACGGCTCCAATTTTCCTATGGGTTTGGTTCCCTCTGTTGCATATAATCGCCGGTGGGACGTGGGCGGCGATTGACCTGTGCAGCAACAATCTTCTGATGGGAGTGGCACCACTGTTGCATCAGTCCATTTACTTTGCGCTCGCGGCGGCGGTTACTGGTGTCACTGGGGCAATGGGAATCACGGCAGGTGGCTTTTTCGCCACTGTGACAGATCTCGGTGGCTTGCCAGCGGTGTTTGCCCTCTCAGCCGTCCTACGACTGGCTGCTCTCCTGCTCTTGGTTTTTGTTCACGAGCAGCGTTCTGTGTCTCTGGGTAAGTTTTGGCTCCTGCTGTTGCCAGCTTGGTGGAGAAGAGTGTCGATTGAACCTGGAGACATCAGGTTCCAACCATTGATAGTTGAAGAGTTGGACTGTCCACCTGAAAGCTCATCCAAGCAGTCTTCAGCTCCATAATCTCAGCTCAATCAAGCGCCTTACTTCCATCCGTATCCAATTGAACGAAAAGCTTTTTGGCATCTTCTGTTGCCGTAATTTCTTGGCGAGTGAGCGACCCAGGGCTATTCGTATCAAAACTAATTATGCAAGTTAACTATAAAGCTGTTAATAAAAAAACAAAACTATCATCTTTATTTTTTGACTGGTATCTCTCCTGAATTAATAGGTTTTGAACAATCAAGGAAGGAAAGATTAAAAACTATGAAAAGTAGGAAAAGTAGGAAAACTAATCTACTTGAAGGAGCGATGTTCCGTTTCGGTTAATGTAAGATTAGTAGACAGACGAATGATATGACAGATCAACTATTTCTGCATGGTGTGGCAAGTGGCGATTCGTTGCCAGATCGGGTGGTGATTTGGACGCGAGTAACAACACAGGCACAGGAGCCGGTCGAAGTCACCTGGGCGGTAGCCAGCGATCCAGATTTTAGGCAGATCGTTGCTTCCGGGACAGCCCTAGCCAAACCAGAAGCAGACTATACAGTCAACGTTGATGTGGCTGGACTGGAGCCAGCAAGCCGATACTTCTACAAATTCGAGGCACTCGGTCAAACATCACCCCTTGGCAAAACTAAAACCCTGCCAACAGAGGGCGCTCAGCATCTGCGCTTTGCCCAAGTGTCATGTGCGAAGTTCAACGCAGGCTTCTTCAATGTCTACGGTCGCATTGCAGCACGCGACGACCTCGACTTTCTGCTGCATCTGGGCGACTACATTTATGAAGCCGCCAACAATCCACCGGGTAAACAGACTCCGGGCGCGAATATTGGTAGACCATTCGACCCACTTCACGAATGCAAAACCCTCGACGATTACCGCCGCCGATACGCTCAGTATCGCAGTGACCCCGATGTGCAAAAGATGCACGCCCAGCTACCCATAATCGCCACCCTTGACGATCACGAATTCGCCGATGGTGCGTGGCGCGAGGGGGCAGATGAACACAAACCTGAGCGCGACGGCGATTGGTCCAAGCGAGTTGCTCAAGCGTTCCAGGCTCGCTGGGAGTGGTTACCTGCCCGGATGCCTGATCCATCTGACCCACACAGAGTCTTCCGCAAAGTATCGGTGGGTGGTTTAGCCGACCTCCTGTTGATCGACACGCGCACCCGACGCGACCAGCCTGTTCCCCCACCTGCTATGCACGATCCCGAACGCTCTGCTCTGGGCAAGGAGCAGCGAACTTGGCTGCTGCGCGAGTTCGAGACATCGATGGCTCAGTGGAAGTTGTTGGCAAACCCATCAGTGATGGCAACAACCTGGAGCAAAGGCTTTCCGCCATCGATTAAGCAGGCACTGCTCAAGCTCAAGCTCATCGATGCCGACGGTACGGGTCCGGATTACGATCAATGGGACGGCTATCCTGTGGAACGGGATATACTCCTACGCCATCTGCAAGACCACGCCATCAAAAACGTTGTTGTCCTCAGCGGTGATGTCCATGTCGGGCTTGCTATCGAATTGAAGCGAGATGCCTTCGACGAGACTGAAGAACCGATCGCTGTCGAGTTTGTCACAAGTAGCCTGACTTCACAAAACCTTGACGACAAAATGGGTTGGACATCACGCACCGAGTCGAAGGCAATCGAGCAGGAGATGATGAAGGCATTCCCCCACATTCGTTGGTGCGACTTTGACAGTCATGGATACAACATCATCGATGTCACGCCTGAACGAGTCAGTGCAGAATGGTGGGCTGTCGATACTGTGCTGCGTCGGAGTGATACTGAAACCCTTGAAGGAGCATGGATGGTTGAGTCGGGCAAGACACAGTTAAGCCCTGTTCTTACTAATTCAGGTACGAAAAAATGAGGCTTTGTGCGGAGGTTGAAGGCATTCATAAGAGCCTCCTGCCTCCTGCCTCCTACCTTCTGCCCTCTGCCTTTTTTGGTCAATTCACCCGTTGCAGGGGGGTTCGTTGGGGGTCAAGAATTTTTTGACCCAAATTGGGAAACTTAACAGCAATACTAATTTTGTTTCCTGAGCCAAAAACATGGGTGACTTCACCCGTACCAAAGGCTTCATGAATTAGTAACTCCCCAACTTTCCAATCCTGCAAGTTTTGTTTTGAACGTTTGGAGGTTTGCCGCTGCGTTGACTTTGTAGGTGGCAGGTTATTTTCAAAATTTTCAACTTTCACCTTTTTAGCCTTCAACTTATGCGTGCTGCTAACTAGTTCTTTCGGTAATTCCCCAAGAAATTGAGAAGCAAGAGCCGGTTCGCGATTACCATAAAGGCGGCGCTCACGAGCGTGGGATAGATACAGTTGTTCTTGGGCGCGGGTAATACCCACATAACAAAGACGGCGTTCTTCTTCCAGAGCAATGGGGTCATCCATTGAGCGGAAGTTGGGAAATAGTCCCTGTTCTAGCCCTACTAAAAAAACAACGGGAAACTCTAATCCTTTTGCTGCATGTAAGGTCATTAAGGATACAGCTTTGTTGCCATCTTTTAAGTCATCTAAGTCAGAGGCAAGAGAGGCATTTGCCAAAAAACCGCCTAAGCTTGTGTCCTCGTTTTCTTCCTGAAATTGGAGAACAGCGTTGTAGAGTTCAGAGATGTTTTCCAACCGGTTCTCTGCTTCGTCGGTACCCTGTTTTTGTAAATCTTGAACATAACCCGACTCCTCCATAATTCCCTGGACAATCTCAGCGGCAGTAGCGTTCTCAACTTGTTCCTGCCACCGTCCAATTAGCTCAGCAAAGCTATTGACTCCTTTCGCTGAACGTCCGGCGAGGGTATTGACGGAGGTGTTGTCACTGAGAATTTCCCACAGTGATACGCCCAATTCTTGGGCAGCCGTTACAAGGTTATCAACCGTAGCTTGGCCAATGCCGCGTCGAGGGGTGTTAATGATTCGTAGGAGGCTTACCGTATCATCCGGATTTGCGATCGCTCTCAAGTAAGCCACTGCATCCTTAATTTCTTTGCGGTCATAGAACTTTAGCCCACCCACAATAATGTAGGGAACTCTACCCCGCAGCGCATCTTCAAAGGGGCGAGATTGGGCGTTGGTGCGGTAAAGGATGGCAAAACTACCCCAGTCGAGTTCTGGGTTCTGTTGCTCCATGTTGCGGATTTGACTGACAACGAAGTGGGCTTCTGCAACTTCGTCATCCGCTTTGTGACAATAAATCTCTTCTCCTAAACCGCGTGTCGCTTTAAGAACCTTATCGATGCGCTGAGTGTTTTTCTCAATCAGGTGGTTAGCAACTTGGAGAATGTTCTCCCTGGAACGATAGTTTTCCTCCAGTTTCACCATTGTGCGGGTGTCGTCATCCGGCAACCCGTCGCCGAAGTCTTCCTGAAAATTCAATAATATGGTATAGTCTGCCATCCTAAATGAATAGATTGATTGGTCGGCATCGCCCACAACAAAGATTGAGCGATTTTTCCAATCCCACTCACTCCTTCTAGTTTCTCCGTTGGTAACCAACAAGCGGATGAGGTCGTACTGAATCCGATTGGTATCTTGATACTCATCCACCAAAATATGCTGGAATTGCCGATGCCAGTAGCCTAAAACCGACTCGTTCTGTTGGAATAGCCTCACGGGTACTAAAATCAGGTCATCAAAGTCGAGGGCGTTATTAGCAGCTAGCTGCTTTTGGTAATAGCTGTAGACTTCGGCAAGCACTCGTCCTTTGTAATCCGGCTGATTTTTTTCAACATCCTGGGGAGTGAAGCCCTGGTTTTTGGCGTTACTGATGGAGTAACGCATAGTACGAGGGTTAAATTTTTTCTCATCCAGGTTTAGCTGTTTGGTGACGATGTTTTTGACAAGACTCTGGGCATCGGATTCGTCAAAGATGGAAAAGTTACGGTTCCACTGATGTCCTTTTTCATCTTGATATTTATTGATGTCGAAGCGGAGAATCCGAGAAAACAAGCTGTGGAAGGTGCCAATCCACAAATTTTTGATGTAGGTTTTGTAAATACGCGATCGCAGTCTTGTCTGTTCCTCCGCCGTCAGTGCTACCCAAGGCTTACCGTACTCCGAGAGCGCCTGTTGCTGAGCAAATAGCTTCTCAATTCGCTCTTTCATCTCCCGCGCCGCTTTGTTGGTAAACGTCACCGCCAGAATATTTTCCGGTGCAACTCGGTGCGTCAGAATCAAATTGGCAATTCGATACGTTAGTACCCGCGTCTTCCCAGCACCCGCCCCAGCGACGACTAGCAAGGGTCCGCAAAAATGTTCAACAGCCTTGCGTTGGTTAGGGTTGAGGAGAGTGAGAAAGTCCGTGGTTGCGGTCATGGCTACACTGATGGACACAATAATGATTCAGTAAAGCTATACTAGCCTGCTCTGCTTTACTCAAACTTCATGAAACTTGATAAAAATCTAGCAGGGAAATAAAGATTGCATGAAGACGTGAGGGTTTACTTGTTTTATCTTCATGAAGTTTTTTATGATACTTCTCACATTACCGGTAATTTTACGCAGTCCGAAAGGTAGGACAGGTTTTGTGCAGGATAGAAGCTCGACAAGCAACGCCTTAGGTTTTATGAGCCTGCCATCAAGATTACTTGCCATTCTATCTGCGTCAACTGCGTAAACAGCCATACTTCAGCATTCAGCAAAAGGACAAATCGATGAAACCGTTGTGGGCAGCACCCTTACTCAGCGTAGTATTGGCTTCACTTATTC
This sequence comes from Leptolyngbyaceae cyanobacterium, assembly GCA_036703965.1. Taxonomy (GTDB): domain Bacteria; phylum Cyanobacteriota; class Cyanobacteriia; order Cyanobacteriales; family Coleofasciculaceae; genus DATNQP01. The sequence continues at coordinate 1,990 of DATNQP010000127.1, read as the reverse complement.
CAGTGGCAGCTAACGCATCAACATTTTTCAGCGGTCCGCTCAGCGGAACGCAAGAGGTTCCACCGAATACCAGCCCCGCAACTGGTTCTTTTCAGGCAACACTCGACGGTGACCCTACTAACTGGACCTTCAATTATGAAGTAACATACTCGGGTCTGACAGGAGTTCTGCGAGATGGGCATATTCATTTTGGCAACTTTGGGGCGTCTGGTCCCGTTGTTCATCGTCTGGACGGACTGCCCACAGGCACAACTAGTGGCACCATCACAGGTGATTGGACATCCGCAGAGGTTTCAGCTACCACCAGTCCTACTGCTGTTTTCAATCAATTTTTATCGGGTCAATACTACTTCAACCTCCACTCAACAACTTTCCCTGGAGGCGAGATTCGCGGGCAGATTGTACAGGCTAACGCGATTGTACAGGCTAACGCGTCGGTTCCTGAGCCTGCAACTTTGATGGGGCTGGCAGTAGCAAGTAGTGCAGCTCTATTTTTGCGGCGACGAGAGCAAGTTGCTAAATAAGACTTGAGGATTAAAGCTCAATGGATCTAAGTTAATTAGATGCAAGGCAAAAAGCGATCGCGCCTTGTTGCGAGTGCAGGCTTCTGTCTATAAACCTGTATTCTGCTGTAGGAAAAGAGCGATCGCTTCTACAACCTTCGTCTCTTGTTGTCTGGTGACGAGATGAGCAAAGGCGATCGCAAGCGAAAATCTATAATCTAGCTAGGATGAAGATTAAAGAGGATTAATTCTATGACCCACTCTACACCTGAGCGCGTTGTGCGTCGAGGTCGAATTTTTCCAGAAATTCAATGGTCAGAAGAAGAAAAAGCCAGACACAGAGCTAGACGAGAAGCCTTTTATCAGCGTTGTTGGGAAATTTTTGAGCAACTCAAGCCTGATTTGATAGATAAATACTATGGCTGGTATATTGCCCTTGAACCAGATAGTGGGGATTATTTTATTGATCCAGATAAGGAAGTAGCGAGTCGAAAAGCCAGTGAAAAATACCCTAATGCCATTCACCATATTTTTAGTATTAATGAAACTGGCGTAAGTGGGAGAATATGATCCAAGGGAGATTCGGAGAGAATGGTCAGGTATATTTTGAAATTGATTTAATTAGCAATAATGGTTTAAGTCTTCCTGTGGAAGCAATGCTAGATACAGGCTTTACCGAGTTTCTAGCAATGAACCAACAGGATATAGAGAGTCTTGATTGGAGTTTTTTAAGTCAAGATAAGTTGAGGACAGCACAAGGAGAAGCTACTTTTGATATCTATTCAGGTAGACTAGTGATAGATGGACAAGAGTTTGAAATTCCTGTTTTTGCTGGTGAGGAAATTCAAGATATTTTGTTGGGTTCACAGTGGCTGAAGATATTTACATTATTGGCAAATTATCGAGAGGGTCAGTAACTTTAGAGTCTACATGGTAGGGGCACGAATACCTTAGCCCCTACAATAGACTGTATTGCACTCAACCCTTGAACCGTTATACTGACCAAAGACAAGACAAGTAGCAAGAAACATGCAAACTGAGGAATAATTTTTGAACGACTCCTTAGCAAAACTTCATGCCAATGCTTCTCGGCTTGCTACTCTTTTTAGCTGCTGAATGGGAATATGAATTAAAAACTCTGTACCCTGACCGGATGCTGAAAAACACTGCAATTGACCGCCGTGTTTTTCTACCACAATCTGGTAGCTAATGGACATCCCTAAACCTGTACCTGAACCGACAGGTTTAGTTGTAAAGAAGGGGTCAAAAACCCTTCGCTGTACCTCCTTGGTCATACCTATCCCATTGTCAAGAATCCTAATTATTACTTGATTACTGTCTAAAATCTCGGTGCGAATCCGAATGGTACTAGGATTATTTTTAATCTCTTCTAGAGAGCGCTTTTGATTATATTCATCTATTGCATCAATCGCATTAGTCAGGATATTCATAAACACCTGATTTAGTAGTCCAGCGTAGCACTGGAT
>DATNQP010000126.1:0-4622 GCA_036703965.1 Leptolyngbyaceae cyanobacterium | reverse complement strand
TTCTGCTCTAGCAGTTCACTTTTCTTTTGATTGACCTGGAGTTGAATATTGTCGATTTGTTGCGCTACCTGAGGACCAGGGGGTTGGATACTTTGCTTTTGAATTTCTGCGATCGCACGCTGCCCCTGCAAGTCTAACTGTTGCAGCTGAGAATCTATTTGGTTAATCTGTGCCTGAAGTTGTTGCTGAACCTCCTCCTTCCATCGCGGTGTCACGATGGCTTTGATATTAACTGGTCGCTTCAAGAGTATGTTTGTTTCGTCCATATACGTTGCGATAGGTAGATCTGAAGGTTTAAAGGTCTGAAAGTTCGTAGTCTGATTGAGAATCAAATGGCTAGATTCAAAGATTTCAGCGACGCGCCGCGTACTTTTAACCCTCTAACTTTTTAACCGAAATCAGGCAAACATCCCGTTAATAATATCGCGATAGCGTTCCGTGACAACGGGTCGCTTCATTTTCAGAGTTTGAGTCATCATGCCATTTTCAATGGAAAAGGGTTCCACAATTAGCTTCAAGGTGCTAATGCGGTCATCAGGGCGATATCCAGGGCGATTTTGGACTTCTCGATTTAATTCGGTGCGAAATAAGTTCTGAACCTCTTTACTATCAAGGTCAATTGCTGTCCGGAAAGCCTCTGGTTGGTTGCCGGTTTCCTTTGTCTGGATTGGCTCTGGTAAACGCAGGTAGAGATTTTGGGAGGCTGCCCATTGTTGGAGGGCTTCGAGATTGGGAACAATCAAAGCACCAAGCGATCGCTGATCTTGCCCAACTAGCATAATCTGGTCGATATAAGGACTCCGCAAACAGGCATCCTCAATCGGCTGCGGCTCGATATTTTCCCCATTCGTAAGCACAATCGTATCCTTTGCCCGTCCACTCAGCACGAGGTCATTTGCAGGTGTCACCCAACCCAAATCGCCCGAATCAAACCAACCCTCTGAGTCGATTGCCTTGGCTGTTGCCTCCGGATTTTTATAATAGCCTTGCATCACCTGGGAACCCCGAATTAAAACGAGTCCCCGCTGACCAGCAGGTAAGGGCTGACGAGTTTCGGGGTCAACAATCCGGATTTCCGTCTCAATTACGGGTGGCCCTGATGAACCCCGTAGATTATGTTGGGGACGCCGCACATTGGTAACTGGAGAGGTTTCTGTTAAACCATAGCCCACCAGCACTTCTATACCAATAATCTCAAAGAAGTTATCTAAGTGCCTTGCCAGGGAACCCCCACCACTAATAACTAGCTTGAGTTGTCCCCCTGTTGCCTCGCGGACTTTTTGATAGACTAATTTCTCCGCCAGCTGGTGAACAGGCCAGAGGGCAGTGGCTTGAACACTAGCATTTAGACGTTGGATAGTAGATGGGTTTAGGTTGTCTAAGCTCAATCCCTGCGCTACACGCCGTGCCTCAATGTAGCGTTGACTCAGGGAGAGTAAGTTTTGCACCAGTCGCTGTTTACTGGCAGGTTGCTCGCGAAACTGCTTTTGAACGCCCTCGTAAATCGATTCCCACAGTCGCGGTACGCCCACCATCAGGCGAGGTTTAAATTCTTTCAGGTCTTTTTTGACACTACGCAGGTTAGTGTAAATCTGTGTGCAACCTTGGGAGAGAATATAATACTCAACCGATCGCTCATAGGCGTGCCAGGTCGGCAGGATAGAAAGGACGGGATCGCCAGGGTGCGGTACGAATATCGGCCCATAGGCTCTGACCTGATGTAGTAGGTTGCCATGAGTCAGCATCACCCCCTTAGGTTTGCCACTCGTTCCAGAGGTGTACATCAGGGTTGCCAGTGTATCCCGCTTTTGGGTAACTGGCTGTAGGGGATAGTTGGCTCCAGCTGCTATCACTTGAGAGAAGTTCACTACCTTTGGGGTTTCGTCTACAGACGGCTCTTCATCCGACAATAAGACCACTAGCTGAATAGGCAGGGAATCAAGGCGCTCCCACAGTTTTTTCAGAGTCTTACGGTCTTCCACCACCAGAGCAATACAGCCGCTCTCTGCCAGGATAAATAGCAATTCTTCCCGTTCAGCTTGGGCACTACGCACGACGTTAGCGCCCCCCGCACTCATGATGCCTTGGTCAGCAATCATCCAACGAGGGCTATTGTCGGCAAAAAGAGCCACACGGGTAGGGATGCCTGTGTTATCAAGTTTCGGCGTAATACCCAATGCCTGCAACCCAGCAGCAAATTGCTGAATCTGCTGATACAACTGAGTATAGGTAAAAACTACCTCTGGTTTAGCGTGAGGGTCTTTAAGGGCGACGACTTTTTCAAATTGTTTGGCGGCAAGAGGCCAAATTTCTGGTAAGGACTGTATTGAGGAGTAATCCACAGGGCGTTTGAAGTTGGCAGGCTCTTGCTTCATCATCGAGAAAGAACTGTCAGGAGTAGGGGAGTCTTGTAACATAGCTCAATCGCTTGAAGGGCTATTTAATTAGTGTGCTTTTACCTTACTCCTCTGTTGAGCCAGAATAGACATTTTGACAGGACAGAATCAATTCTGTCCTCAGTTTCCGCAAATTTCAGGAATTTGCTCGTTCAAATCAGTATTCATTAACAATTCACCCGCTCATGCAAGCAAAAATTCAAGACAATTGTGTGAAACAGTATCAAAACGCTGGAAATCTTCATAAAAAGTCCATCAACCCTGGCAAAATCAAGGGACTAATCTTCGTTTTCCTGTTGACTATCGGCTCAAGTGCTGTATTGGCAGGCTGCGGTGGCGATAAAACCTCAACCACTGAAACTCCCCCAGCTCCTTCGCTTTCGCCATCTGCGGAAAATTCTCCAGCTCTTTCGACTTCCCCAGCTACTGGAAGTTCTTCAGGGCTTTCGACTGCTCCATCGGCGGGAAATTCTCCAGGGCTTTCGACTGCTCCATCGGCGGGAAATTCTCCAGCTCTTTCGACTTCCCCAGCTACCTCAACTCCCACAACTGGCTCGAATATCAGAAAGGTTGAGACAGCACTCCAGCGTCTTTACACAGAGAGAGCTGGCGTTCCCCTTGAGTCCGTCACTTGCCCCGATAACGCTAATCTCAAGGCTGGTGGTGCCTTTGAGTGTAAAGCAACGGCTCAGGGGGTTAACTTTGGTATACAGATCAATATGCAAAACAATGAGGGCAAATTTGATTCAAAAACCAAAGGGCTGTTAATCCTGACCAAAATTGAGGAGTTACTTCAGCAAGCCTTTAAGGAAAAAGCTAAGGTCGATGTCACTGCCGATTGTGGTGGAAAACTCCGAGCTGTTAAAACGGGAGATACTTTTACGTGTAAGGTGACGAACAAAGAAGGTCAAGCACGTAATGCTACAGTCACAGTGAAGGATGAACAAGGGCAAATAAATGTCAAACTCTAGTCCTTTTCGCTCAAATCCTGCTACATAAGTAGGTAGGCATAAAAAAACAACAATAAATTTGTAGGGGTGGGTTTAGTGAAGATGCTTACTTTCAGAAGGTTTCAATCCTACAAAACCCTCCCTGCCTAGTTAACTATTTTCTATGCCTTAGAGGCTCAAACAACGCACCACGAACTTTGAGGTCTCTACGCTGCTGGTCTGTTAAGCCAATTCCTGTTCCAAAGTTACACCCTTCTACCAAAGCACCTGACAATACAGTTTCGTTCAAGGTTGCACCTCTTAAATCCGCATCTCTCAGGTCTGCTCCCGTAAAGTTTGCAAAGATCAGATCTGCTTCTAACAAACGGCTTCCTTTCAGGTTTGCCCCGGTTAAATCTCCACGGATAAAATTAACACCATCCAAAATTAAGTTGGATAGTTCTGCTCCCCTGAGCTTTGGAAATTTTGCCTGACTTGGAGTTTTGAAAAAACGCATCACACAGGCTATGTTTGCCTCAGTTAGTGGTATTTTGGTTAAAAATTCGTAGCGTGCTAGACCAAGCTGCTGGAGTATTAGCAGACGTGGCTGAGCGTTTTGTTCGAGAAATTGGGTGCAGCTATGGTAGAGGTTTTGAGTTGGGGAATTGAGCATTCAATCAGACTGGGGTAACAAGCTTGAGGTTGAACATCTTCTACTCTATTTTTACAACTGGCGATCGCTCACGCACCTCAAGACGATGAGTGCATCCCTAGGCAAGTAAATGTACCTTCTTTAGGGGCACGATATCTTGTACTCCTACAAACTTTGTATAAAATGTAACAACAAAACTTAACATGCGATCTGTTCCTCTGGTAGAAGTTGAAAGAAGCACTATCGTTTAACTTGCTTATTAAGGACAACAGATTGGTAACCAACTGTAATCAGGTCTGGCAGTTTCTAGCGTTAAGGACAACAGCGATCGCTCTTTATAGAACCCCGATCACTATCAGACCTTACGCTCTTTAGCCTCCCAGTTTCCTATTACAGCTATCTGGTAAGCCATTTCTACGAGTTGCTATGAAGACCACATCACAGGCTATTCATTAGCAACCGATTAAACCGATTAAGTTGACATACCGTTTTTGAAAATTAAAAACCCGCAGGCTCTAGAAAATAAAAGGAACCATTACCATGAAGCCTTCTGATTTGTCCAAAGTTGTTTGGGCTAGTGCTTTTGCTGTAAGTTTAGCGGCTGTACCCTTAACTGTGCCGGTTTCTGCCCAGACTGGCAGTGGT
>DATNQP010000125.1:0-6749 GCA_036703965.1 Leptolyngbyaceae cyanobacterium | reverse complement strand
ACTTACTGGAATAAGCCAGGTAATCTTGACCTGTAAGGTTTCTCTTACTATGAAGACAGTTAACTTTTGTCTGGTTTGCCTTAGTGTTTTGATGTTTGCCTCTAGTAGTCAATCCGTAAAAGCAAGGGATACCTCTAGGGCATTGTCCGTTACACACAATAGCAAACAAAACGTAACTCCTCAGACGGGTAAACTGGTCATCTCGCCGCAGTTTAACCAGGCATATCCCTTTTCCCAAGGGCTAGCCGCCGTCAACATTGGCGACAAGTGGGGCTATATTGACAAAACGGGGAAGTTCGTTATCCCACCGCAGTTTAAGTATGCACAAAGCTTTTCTGAAGGGCTAGCCGCTGTCTGGAATTGCAACAAGAGTGGCTACATTGACAAAACAGGGAAGTTCATTATCCGACCGCAGTTTGAGGGTGGAGGAAGCTTTTCCGAAGGGCTAGCCCAAGCCTATATTGGCGGTAAAAGTGGCTACATTGACAAAACAGGAAAGTTCGTTATCCGACCGCAGTTCGATCAGGCAGAAAGCTTTTCTGAAGGGCTAGCCGCCACCAGGATTGGCGACAAGTGGGGCTACATTGATAAAACGGGGAAGCTCGTTATCCGACCGCAGTTCGATCAGGCAGAAAGCTTTTCCGGAGGGCAAGCAAAAGTCTGGATTAACGGCGGATTGAGGTGTATTGACAAAACAGGGAAACTCATCCAACCACAATTTGGTGATTGTGCATTGAGCTTTTCTGAAGGACTAGCAGCAATAGATACAACCAAGGAGGTTGCCTGCAATACGGTTGGTTTTTGCCGTGTTGGCTATATCGACAAAACGGGGAAGATGGTCATTGAGCCTAAGTTTACTGGCGCGAAGGACTTTTCTGAAGGGCTAGCCCCCGTAGCCTTATATAGCAATCGCGATCCAGCGCTTGGTGTTGTTATTTGGCCTTGGGTCTACATCGACAAAACAGCCAAAGTGGTCATCTCCACCGAGTTTGAGGCGGCAACAAGCTTTTCTGAAGGGCTAGCTGCCATCAAGATGGGCGGCAAGTGGGGCTACATCAGTCGGTAAGATTTGTGACTGTACAACAACATCTAGAGCCTTTTGAAGGAGAAAGCATCAGTCACTACTTCGGACGATTTCGCCCTCAGGAAATTGTGAGTATATCTGCCCCGGTAGTTTGAGCAGAAAAGCAGGAATTGGTTCTCCTCTAGCTCCCTGGGAGAAGAATTAAATTTGGCTTGAGCTTGAGGTGACAGCTTTGATGATGACGAACAAACTGCTGAATTCAGGGCTTGAGTGCTGGATGTCGGCACGGCAATTTTCGAGGAGGATTCAACCGTTAAAACCAGTGCATAAGTGGCAGCGGCAGCAGTTATCAATCTCTTCATGCTCTTCATGTCAATGTCCCTCAATACTGTGCAGTTAAGTTCTGTTTACAGTGTCGAAGGATGATGCCTTTGGGTGTGATGGTGTAAGTACGGAATTTTGAGGAGCTACTCACTTAATGATTTGTCCGTGCTAAGACGGAGAAATGAAGCGATCGCTCTTTTAGAGTCAGTTTTCGCTGTTCCATTGTCTTGAGTCGTAAATGAGTCTCGTCTTGACACCAGTATCGAGTTCTCTCAAACTTGCCTATTTGATTCTTCGAGCTTAGAAGTTGAATTTAGAGTTTTCATCCAGGCTGAGGAGGGTTGCCCTGCCTGTTTTCCGTAGACTCTTACAGACTTGATCGATTCTATTTCTAACTTCATCATCAGTTTATGGATGAATTCGACTGATGATGTTTGGTCTGGTGCTTGATCTGATACGAGTATCACCATTAGGCAATCATCCTTCTGAACGGCTTTTGCAGCAATGCCTTTGTCTTTCAGAAGGTGGTTGATCACAGAGGCGATCGCTTCTCGTAAACGTAGCGTGAGAGGGAGGCGATCGCTTAAGGGAGTTTATTTGGCGCGATTAGCCGCTGAGAGGGCATACTCCAAATTGGGCTGGTACTCGACCACTTTCTTTTGAGCGAGTGCATAATTAGGACTGGCTCCTGGCACTGCTTTCATCAGTGCGATCGCTTCTTGCCACTGACTCGCCACCAAGTTCCAATCATCCTTGGATGTTGCTGATTGGGTGATAGTTGCTGCACTCATCGCTTTATTCACCGCTTCCCCAAAGAAGTCGTGCTGAGGCGAAGAAGTAGCAGACGATGTGGAAGCAATTGGCGTTGGTGTGACAGATGGAGATTGAGAATCTATGGCAACAGGTATAGTTTCTTTCAATTCTGGCAACCTGGAAAATAAGTAAATCCCTACAGCAACCAAGGGAATCAAAAGGATTATTAGCAGTTTTTTAGCTAACTTTTGAGACTTCCACCTAGAAGCATTCCTTAGAAACTGAGAGTTTCGGAGTGCAGCGTTCAGCTTGGGAATGAGACGTTGCCGGGTTAGGTACTCAGCTTGGTAAAGATAGACTGCACTAACAAACCAGATTACGCCTGCAATCTGAGCCATACGGTAATCGTAGTTAGCCAGCTCTCTTCCTGTTCGTTCAAGGCAGTAGCCTATTTGCTCTGATGTTTCATAGTTACAGTTCGGGATAAGAAATGGTATGAGAATGAGTAATACTGCTACAAAAGCTAACAGCATTACGATCGGTGCATAAAAGCCTTCCCATAAACTCCTAGGACTGGGTAACCATCGTGGATATCGAGGTACTGACTTCCCAAACAGAAAATGGTGAGGGTAGGAGAACGCAAGTCCGGACACCAACAGCCCTAATCCCACAAATGAAAGCAATAGTTCTATGTGATCCGTAATTACCGCTAAAACTCCACCTAACGCGAGGCTCCAAAATCCGGCAATTCTTAAAATAACAGCCATCCACAGAACTAAAGCGAACGTCCTTAGCCAAGAACTGGGATAGGGAAACCATGCTGGCCATCGGTCAGAGAGCGCTTTCAGATGACCTGGCGACAGTGATTCCGAAGTGGCTTTCTTTTTTGATTCTTCGAGCTTAGAAGTTAAACTTAGAGTTTTCATCCAGGCTGTGGAGGGTTGCCCTGCGTGTTTTCCGTAAACTCTTACAGACTTGATCGATTCTATTTCTAACTTCATCATCAGTTTATGGATGAATTCGACTGATGATGTTTGCTCTGGTGCTTGATCTGATACGAGTATCACCATTAGGCAATCACCCTTCTGAACGGCTTTTGCAGCAATGCCTTTGTCTTTCAGAAGGTGGTTGATCACAGAGGCGATCGCTTTTTCGTCTCCCTGCTTAGCAAGCTCTAGAAGAGTCGGCTGAGTCATAACTGCTACAGGTGAGGAGTTTAGAACGGAAGGTTCTATTTAAAGATGACTTGCTTTGAAGGATTGAGCAACATTATCCAGGAATTTTTGGCGATCGCTCCCACCCTCCAGCAAAAGCGATCGCTGCCAATTGCCCTCAATAGAGGAAATAGCAGCAATCAGCGGAGCCACTTTCTGGTGAATCGTCAGACCAACTCATCTACCGCTTCAGCGACATTTATTAGTCCCAACGAGACATAATTAGTTCCAGCGACAGTAATAGTGTCACCGACGACAAATAATTAGTCACTGTAAAGATACATTAAAAGCCGATGGGCGGATTTGAACCGCCGACCGTTCGATTACGAATCGAATGCTCTACCACTGAGCTACACCGGCACCAAATGACAATATAGCAAGCTTTGGGAAGTATATTCAAATCGATAGCCTAAAAGCTTTGAGCGGTTCTCATAGACACTTGGGCTACAAGCACCTCTCCAGGGAGGAAAGTTCGCAGTCGTGTCAACATTAATATATAGGCAAGACTAAAAACTGATGGGAAACTCAACCTCAAGAAATCGTAACCCCAAGCCCAAAATCAACCCTCGACAGCTCAGTCCAGAAAAATATGCAAGATTAAAAGCAGAGGTCAAAGCTCCGTACCGGGGTCTAAGGAAGCTTGTTTATGTGACATTCGGGGCTTCTGGCTTCATTGGTGCAGTTGTCTTTCTGGGCGACTTAGCCGCTGGTCAAGAAGTCAGCACAGCCCTCCCTAACTTGGCACTGCAAATTGGAGTCGTTGCTCTGATGGTTGGGCTATTTCGCCTTGAACAACGGGCGGAACGTAAACCTTAGGGGGATTCAACTGTAGTAATGAGGCAGATATCTTTATTAGTAGGAGTGCTTTTACCTAGAAGTATAAGCCTTCCCAGTATTTGACCCCTGCTCTTTGGGCATTAGAGCTAGTCAGTAAGTCATGTTGTATAACGTTCTAAGGGCAGTTCCAATCCTAGTGGCAATTGACTACCCTCCTCACTCTGGCCAAGTCTTGGCTGTGCAAATACCTTACCTCTGTCGAGTTCATCCAAAACTATGGAAATAGAACAACGACTAGGTCTTTACCAGGTTTTTCTTAAGCTCTACCAGCATCATCGTAGTTTACTGGATGAGCTTCTTCAGCTAGAAAAAACTACTGATAAAATGCTTGGCAGTATCGCCACGCGGTGTGTGACTGGCGTTATTCAGGGTCAGCAAGTTTATCTAGTCACAAATCTAATAGATGGGAAAACACAAACCCTGCTTCAGCCTCAAGGAATCTGGACAATTGGTCGCGATCACCAACTGGCGATTCCAATTCCAGATCGGCGTTTGTCTCGGCGTCATGCGGTAATTCAGTACGTTAAGAACCAGGGCTTTTATTTGGTTGACCTCGACAGTACCAATGGCTCCTTTGTTAATGGGGAACCAGTAAAGGGGCGTCTTCTGCTTCGGGATGGCGATCGCGTTCGGCTCAGTAGCCTTGCCTTTTCCTTTTTCCTTTGCCATGATAGCCAAACTTTAGACGAAGCTCCCCCGGATATCCTGGCGCAACTTGAAGCCGCAACACTCATGCCAACTTTTGCAACTGCCCAGCAACCAACTGCTCTAGACGGAGAAACCCCAATCGCTGAACAGGCTGAGCAGCAAGAGGAAACTTCACGCTTTCTGCAAAAGTCAAGCGAACTTAAAACCGCAGCAGCGGAATTTTCAATACCACACTTAGACTCGGCTCAGCAGTCAGAAATCTTAGACCGCTTTTTCACTCGGCAAATTCAGAAGGGAACTAAAGTTGATAGCTTTCCCTCTTAAAGCCATAGGCTTAAGGGCGATCTTCCCGACCAACTACGTAACTACAGCAGCTTATTCCACTAAACATCTTGATCATGAGTTCTGAAGAAACATCGAATAGAAAGTAAAAAACAATCTGTAGCTTGAATAGTATCTCTGAGAATAACTCTACTATTCACTGTAAAGCTTGTTCATTTTGTCCTGATGGGTTTTTCCTTTTGCGGAGGTATAGAGCTATGAGTAATCAAGTCCCCGAGCAGATTATTATCAATGCGATCATTCGAGACTTTCAAGCCGATCACCCCGACTTTGAGGTAGACGCTTTCATGAAGGGGATGGAAAAGGGTATCGTGAAAGCTACACTAGGTCCCGATAATAAACCCGTTTACAATGAGCGTCCAAACCCTCTAGGTACCTCAGGTAAAACAAATTTTGATCACTGGTACAGAGATGTTCCCGAGGTGAATAGAAGGATTGAGTATCCGCTTGAGTTGACACTCGTCAATCAGAAGGAGGGGATTTATAAGTTTAAGAGTGATGAATTCTTTCCCATCGATGACCCTCTCAAATACCCGAATGCATTTGGTAGCCTGCGCCAGGAGATGTTTTCTACTGATGCAAATGGTCAGAGGCAATTAACGAAAGTTGGTGAGGTTGTTTTTGATAAAAACAACAAAGATAAAGACAAATTGGATTCGTACCCAGATTACTATTCAGACCATAATTTCCACTTTACCCTTGAGGCGGCAACGACATTTACCTATGAGGGCGATGAGGAGTTTGAATTCTACGGAGATGATGACCTGTGGATTTTCATTGATGGCAAGTTGGTAATTGATCTGGGGGGACTTCATACTTCCGAGAGGGGAAAGCTAGACCTCAGAGTACCGGACGATCAATCCACGCTGGTACTTAGCTTGAAAAAAGATCTGAAGATTGAACACGCCGAAGAGGATTTAGAACTGGTTCTGCACAAGGGACAACAGTATGACTTTCGGATCTTCTACGCAGAGCGTCACACTGTTCAGTCCGTATGTCATATCTCTACCTCAATCCGGCTTGAGCCTGATGTGCCTGATGTGCCTGATGTGCCTGATGTGCCGCCACAGATTCATTGCCAAGTCTCTATTGATGCAATCAAACATGCGATTGAACCTACGTTTGCAACACCTGGAGTACAGGGGCAATTTCGGATCAGCTTGAATGAACCAGCGCCTGCTGGTGGGATTATCGTGAGGTATGAGTTGGTGAAAGACAACTCTGCTACGGCAATTGAAAACGTAGACTTCATCCTGGAACCTGCAATACACGAGGTCGTGCTTCCTGAAGGACAGGTATCTGCGTTCATCAACGTGATTCCCTTGAAGGACACTCTCAAGGAGAATACGGAAGCCGTGGTGGCAAAACTCATTGAGTATCCTCAGAGCGGCTACAGTTTGGGCAATAAAGTGCAAGACACTGTTTTCATCCAAAACATTTGGGTGTCAGCAGGCAACATTGTTTGCGTCGCTCCAGTTCGCACGATTATTCGCCGTGAAGAAGAAATTGTTATAGTTCGGAGAGTCAGGAAAGTTGAAGAAGTTGAGGCAAGTCCCACTTGCCCTGTGGATACGACCCAAGTGTACTCAAGTCAGCAAGACGGAGAA
>DATNQP010000124.1:0-4512 GCA_036703965.1 Leptolyngbyaceae cyanobacterium | reverse complement strand
AAGAATTAGAGAGCTAGATAGCATAACTGATGGCAAGCAATCCTCAAAACCTAGAACTAACAATTGGCTGGCTTTACCCTACTCTAATGAGTACCTACGGCGATCGCGGTAATGTCATCTGCTTACAACAACGCGCTCAATGGCGAGGCATTACCGTAAAAGTGATGCCCCTTGACCAACAAACCCCCGTTGACCAACTGCACAACGTCGATGTATTGATGGGCGGTGGTGCCCAAGACAGGCAACAGGAAATCGTGATGCGCGATTTACGGGGCATTAAAGCTGAGACACTGCGCGAAAAAATTGAAGCGGGGACACCGGGCGTTTTTACCTGCGGCGCACCCCAACTGCTGGGTCACTACTATGAACCAGCGTTAGGCCAGCGGATTGAGGGATTGGGTTTATTTGATTTTGTCAGCAAGCATCCGGGACCTGATGCCCGTCGTTGCATTGGCAATGTTGTGTTTGAGCTGACGGCATCACCCTTAGCGCAAGATTTAGAAGCGATGCTGGGAACAAAGCCAGTGGTGATTGGCTTTGAAAATCACGGCGGTCGTACCTATTTAGGGAAAGTAGAACCGCTAGGTCGCGTTGTGAAAGGGTACGGTAACAATGGAGAAGACGGTACAGAAGGGGCATTTTATCGAAATGCGATCGCTACCTATTCCCACGGTCCTTTGTTACCCAAAAATCCCTTTATCGCGGATTGGCTCATCCAAACGGCACTGACTCTAAAGTATCAGAACCCTGTGTCTCTAAAGCCGCTAGATGATACTTTAGCAACGCAGGCGCGTGAAGCAATGTTTAAACGCCTTGCCCTAACTAACTTGACGAAAGAACCTGTAAAGATTTGAAACAAACTATCTACTGCTAACCCTACTGAACGGTGATTGCGGCTTGCGTCAGCTCTTGGATGTCATTAAAGGGTAGTAATACCCCAATCTCACGCCCCCACATAAATTATCGACCACAATCTTTGCAATTATTAGGTATGGTTTGCCATAGAGTAAATTCGCAAGCGGCGATATGACTGGAAAAGTAATCGACAGCAGTGCCACTGGCCTGCTCATTCTCATACTCCCCTTCGCATTTTTGATTGTCTTGCTATTCAAGGCTTGGCCTTTGCTGCTGGCGCTGTTCATCATCAGCATTAGTTTGAAAATCTGGCAGCAATATCAGTGGAAGCAGTGGAGTAAGGAGGTCAACCCCTTCTTCAATCAGCTGATCAAAGAAAACCAGGGTTGCTTGACAGCACTGGACTTGTCAATGAAGGCAAACCTCTCTGGCTCAGCCGCGCAGCGGTACCTAGATAAAAAGGCTGAAGAATTTGGGGCTCAGCGTCAAGTCTACGAAGACAAAGGTACTGTGTATTACTTTCTCACGGCTAGCGCTCTTGGTAGCATCTTTGACCAGAGTGAGCCTCCACTGGAGCTAGAAAGTGAATCTTTTGCTAGTCAAGCTTCCAAGTTTATTGAACCACTGACACAGAACGAGCCGAATGCATCTGAGAGCGAATCTTCTACCAGTGACTTCGTAGAACCACTGGAACCCTCCGCTGAAAAAGAGCCAAGTTTGTCTGAAAGCGCAACAGCTGAGATTGTGGAAGCTCTTGAGGCGATACCGCAATCGGAGCAGGAGCATGGGTCATCGCTAGATGAAAAAGAGGACTTGTGGGCAGATTCACCTGACAAGGAACAGAAAGCTTCTCAATCTCTGATCCAAGCCGAACTTGCCAAGCGACTCGACGTTCATTCCAGCACAGTTGGTAAACGCAAGTCTGACCCAGATTTCGCAGAATGGAGTCAAAGTAGAGACCCGGAGGGAATTGCCTGGGAATACTCATCTGATACTAAAGAGTTTTTCCCTGTGGAGAAGAACCCAAAATTAGAGCCATAAAGTAATAGAACCGTGATTCTACGACAGCATTCCGTTGGGGGGTCAATTAACCAGCCCAAGCAGATTCCGTTTGCGAGATAATCCCGCATTTTTGACCTTATCCCAATTGGTTTTAGGTATAGCAGTCGCCAAGGCAATTAGGACTCTCGCCAAATACTGAAACCTTAACCCCTCAATCTTTTCCCTTCTGTCTTCTGCCCTATGCCCTCTGCCTTTTGCTATATGTCACATTTTGTAGGGGCGGGTAAACCCGCAATTTCGCTTGCCCACCTAGATATCGATAAACCCGCCCCTACCAACCAATAATGCAAATTAGATGTACAGCAGCTTACCACCCGATCAAATCTCTTTTAATAAACTACAAAAACTCTATATGTAAATAGGAGATTAATTCGATTTAACTGGCTACTGTATTGATTAACAAATACTCCGTTTAAAATAGCTAGTAAATTAATTAGGTAAGCCTAAAAACATCTAGGTATAAAATCAAATAGAGAGGTTACGTAATCTTTTTCAAGCATCAAGGAGTACGAGATAGGGCTGATTTGGATAAAGCCCTGGTAAAAACCTACACCCTAAGGATGGCTTCAATTAATTAACCAGTTACAGCTTTTGCTGATGTGACTAAGTCCTTTCGTACAACACCTAGAGGAATGAATTGACATGTCTATAAATGCTCAAGCATTACACCAGACCAGTTTGACAGGCAGTTTAGAGGTGATTAGTCAGAAAGAGCAAAAGCTTGGTGTGACAATATGGTTGACTGGTTTGAGTGGAGGGGGCAAGACCACCATGAGCCGATTTCTAGAGCAAGAGCTACGGAGGCAAGGATACACAGTTGAAGTACTTGACGGTGACTTGGTACGCCAAAACCTGACTAAGGGGTTGGGATTTAGCAAAGAAGACCGTGACGAAAATATTCGCCGCATTGGCTTTGTTGCTGAGCTTCTCACCCGAAATAATGTAGTTACGATAGTTTCAGCCATCTCACCCTACCGCGCCCTTCGCGAAGAGGTGCGGCAGCGCATTGGAAACTTCATGGAAGTGTACGTTAATGCGCCTTTGGAAGTTTGCGAGCAGCGAGACGTGAAGGGCCTATATAAGAAGGCACGAGCTGGGGAGATCAAGTGCTTCACTGGCATTGATGACCCTTACGAACCGCCCCTCTTCCCCGAAGTCGAATGCAGAACTGACCAGGAATCTGTTGCATCAAGTGCAACTAAGGTTTTAGCGAAGCTCAAGGAGTTAGGCTATGTTGTGGCTCGAACAACTTCTAGCCATGTTCCCTTTCATCTCTCAATCTGTGTTAACTCCCTTGAGTTAACTCGCAACTTTTATAAAGACATTATTGGCGCTTCAGAATGTCGAGTCTCACAGTCATCAGTTCATTTTGAATTTTATGGCTGTCAACTCAACTGCCACCATGTACCAGGATACAGTGCGAAGACTATTCACACAGAAGTAGATGCTGAGGATGTCCCAGTTCCACACTTCGGAGCTACTTTAACTTTTCAAGAATTTTCAAGCCTGAAAGAGCGACTAACTAGCGCGAATGTCAAGTTCATCAAGAAGCCATACCTGCGCTTCGTTGGTCAGGATCACGAACAACATGTAATGTTTCTGGAAGATCCTTCAGGTCACGGGATCGAAATCAAATCTTTTACCAAGGCTCCTGTAGGAACTTGGGCTTAACTCTAAAGAGTCCCATGCTTCAAGTTGTGCTTCCTTCAGTGATGCTTTTGTCATACAAAATCTGGGTTTAATACCCCTTTTTCAACAACCTTCTCAATCTTGTAGAGACGTTCCGGTGGAACGTCTCTACGAGTGGAAACAAACAGGGGATTATAGATGCGGATTTGGTAAGCTGCCCTTACATTTAACTTGCATATTTGCTCTTGCTTCTCGCCTTTGGCAAGAAAGCCTCTTGCCATGATGCTTTCTTAGATGCACAGCAGCTTGTCACCAGATATCCGGTGTATCATCTTCCCCCCACTGTGCGGATGATTCAGCGGCTTTGGGGGTAGTAGAATGATTTACCTCATAAGGTTGAGAGGGCAGAATTTCCAGCTGTCGGTGCTTCAGCTTCGGCTTTTCAACTTCTTTGCTTTCTTCGCGTCTTTGCGGTTCGTTTCTTGATTGTGATCCGCGCCGACGCTGAGATGTCCCTTCCTCAGTGGTATCTTCCGCTACCACTTCATAGAGTAGGGCTAGTTTATTATTGTCTGTACCCTTACGCAAAACTCTACCTAATCGCTGAATATACTCGCGCTCCGAACCTGTGCCGGATAAGATAATCGCCACACGAGCATCCGGGACATCGACACCTTCATTGAGAACGTGGGAGGCAACTAAAGTTTTGTATTCTCCCTCCCGGAAATGGGTAAGGATATCATGACGCTCCTTTACCGGCGTCTGATGGGTAATTGCCGGGATGAGAAACGCTTGAGAGATGCGGTAGACAGTAGCATTGTCGTTGGTGAAGATCAGGCTGCGTTCTGGGTAATGCTGAGCCAGAAGGTCAGCTAGAATCCGCAGTTTGCCATCTGTACCGAGGGCAATTTCTTTGGCTTGCCGGTGGGCTAGCATGGCTCTACGTCCAGCTTGCGATCGCGCACT